>JBHELW010000207.1:0-4479 GCA_046262915.1 Mycobacteriales bacterium
GCGGTGAGCATCGCGCGGTCGAGCGGCTCGGACACCGTCGCCGTCTCGGCGGCGGCCGGGAAGCCGAGCGCGAACTTCGACGCGTTCAGCACCTTGATCGCCAAGCGACGACCGACCTTCATCTGCGCGAAGTCGACAGCGGTGTCGGTGCCCGGGCGGCCGCTGCACGCCCAGTAGCGGACGGCATCCGCTCCGTACTCCTCGAGCAGCGCCGTCGGCGTGACGACGTTGCCGCGCGACTTGGACATCTTCTTGCGGTCGGGGTCGAGCACCCAGCCGTTGATCGTCGTGTCGCGCCACGGCAGCTCGCCGTGCTCGAGGTGCGAGCGCACGACCGACGAGAACAGCCAGGTTCGGATGATCTCGGGTCCCTGCGGGCGCAGGTCCATCGGGAACAGCCGGGCGAACACGTCGGGCTCGTCTTCCCACCGCGCGGCGATCTGCGGGCTGAGCGACGACGTGGCCCACGTGTCCATGATGTCGGGGTCACCGACGAAGCCGCCGGGCTCGCCGCGCTGGCTTTCGTCGTAGCCCTCTGGGGCGTCGCTCGACGGGTCGACGGGCAGCCGCGCCTCGTCCGGCCGTAGCGGGTCGTCGTAGTCGACGGTGCCGTCAGCAGCAATGCGGTACCACAACGGGAACGGCACTCCGAAGTAGCGCTGCCGGCTGATCAGCCAGTCGCCAGTGAGGCCCTGCACCCAGTGCTGGTAGCGCGCGTGCATGTGCGACGGATGCCAGCGCAGCTCCTTGCCACGGGTGAGCATCGCCTCGCGCATCTCGAGGTCGCGGCCACCGTTGCGGATGTACCACTGGCGGCTCGTGACGATCTCGAGCGGCCGGTCGCCTTTCTCATAGAACTTCACGGGATGCGTGATCGGCTTGGGCTCACCGACGAGCGCACCGGCCTCGGCGAGCAGCTCGACGATGCGGCGCTGCGCTTGCTTTGCGGTCTTGCCGACGAGCTCGCGCCACATGTCACCATCCGGTACGCCGGGCGGCGCGGTCGCGACGATGCGTCCGTCGCGGCCGATGATGCTGCGCACCGGCAGGTCCAGCTCGCGCCACCAGGTCACGTCGGTCACATCGCCGAACGTGCAGATCATCGCGATGCCGGAGCCCTTCTCCGGATCGGCCGCGGGATGCGCGTTGATCGGCACCTCGACCCCGAAGAGCGGCGTGTGCACCGTTGTGCCGAACCGCGGCTGGTAGCGGACGTCGTCGGGGTGCGCGACCAGCGAGACGCACGCCGGGATCAGCTCCGGACGGGTCGTCTCGATCTCGATGTCGTCGAAGCGGATGCGGTGGTAGGCGCCGGGAATCTCGCGGTCCTCGAGTTCAGCCTGCGCGACCGCTGTGTTGAAGTCGACGTCCCACAGGGTCGGTGCCTCAGCGGCGTAGGCCTCGCCGCGCGCAAGGTTGCGCAGGAATGCGCGTTGCGATGCCCGCTGCGCGGTGGGCCCGATCGTCGTGTAGGTCTGCGACCAGTCGACGGACAGTCCGAGCATTCGCCACAGCGCCTCGAACGCCTTCTCATCCTCGGCGGTTAGCCGCAGGCAGAGCTCGACGAAGTTCGGGCGCGAGACGCGCACGGCGTCCTTCCCCGGCTCCGCCGGTGGCTCGAACGACGGGTCGTAGTGCAGCGCGGGGTCGCAGCGCACGCCGTAGAAGTTCTGGACGCGCCGCTCGGTCGGCAGGCCGTTGTCGTCCCAGCCCATTGGGTAGAAGAGCTCGCGGCCACGCATGCGCTGGTAGCGCGCGATGCTGTCCGTCTGCACATAGCCGAACGCGGAACCCATGTGCAGTGACCCGCTCACCGTGGGGGGCGGCGTGTCGATCGCGTAGATCTCGTCGCGCGACCGCGTCGCGTCGAAGCGGTAGATCCCCGACTCCGACCAGCGCGCATCCCAGGCGGCTTCCAGGCCGTCGAGCGACGGCTTGTCCGGGACCTGCGCGCTCATGGTCGCCCACGCTACCGGCCCGCGGTACGTGCGCGGCCGGCGCGGTTCGCCCGTTCGGGTGCACGTCCGCGGACCGCGCGGCCGGTCAAGGGTTTCGCGAAATGGGTCGAAAGCACACCTCGGAGGGCGGCCGCTCTCGGCCGCGCACGCGGCCGTTCGCCGCATGTGATGGGCACATACGACAAGTTCTTCGAGTCGATGGGCGAGGGTCCCGCGGGCGCACCATCCGTGACCTCGCTCCCAGAGCCGCGCGAGTCGACGCCCTCGGACGGCGGCTTCTTCGCCGCTGTCCCACCGACCGCGCCGGCTGCTGCCCCAGCCGCGCCGCCAGCGCCGGGCGCGCAGTGGTCGCCACCTGCACCCGCCGCGCAGTGGACGCCGCCATCGCCGACCGCGCCCGCTGCGCAGTGGCCGCCGCCGGCACCCGCCGGTGGCTGGGCGCCGACCCCGTTCGGGTACGCGCCCTCCACTCCGTCGCGCCGTGCCCCGTCGTTGAAGTGGCTCGGCCTGCTCGCGGCGATCCCGACGTTCTTCGGTGTCCGGTACGCGATCAGCGACCTGCTGACGAAGCCGCTGCACGCGCCGGCCGCGATCGCGGGCATCCCACGCAACGACACGCCCGAGGTCCGGTCGACACTGGCTGACCAAGAGCGAAAGCTTCGCGACAACGCCGGCAACGACGGCGTCGCCGCGCTCTACGGCGCGACAACCGCGCCGCGGTTTCTGCTCATCGCCGGACGCGGCCGCGAGCGGAACGCGCGCGAGATGTGGTCGGGCTTCAGCCGCGGCTTCTTGACGACCGCGCCCGCCGGCACGCAGCTCGGCGAGCCGCAGCCAGTCGGGAAGGATCTGCTCTGCGCGCGGGTGCAGTCCACCGTGCTCGGCGGGTCCGTCTGCGTGTGGGGCGGCAAGTCCGACGGCAGCCTCTTCGACTTTCGGAGCGCCGACATCGCGGCAACGGCGCGGGTCACCGCGACGGTGCGCGCGGACCTGACGCGCTAGCTCGCGTCCCGCGCGCCGAGCCGACGCCGCAGTCGTGCGGCGGGGATCGGCCGGTCGAGTGCCTTGGTCGCACTGAGCAACCCGTAGAGCCCGTCGATCGCCTCGGCGCGCTCGACGTCGTAGTCCACGACGACGCTCGGCGTGTCGTCGAGGTGCGCGACCACTGGATGCCCGGGCGGCGCGTCCACGAACGCCACCATCGGCTGGCCGAACCCCGGGTCGAACGCGTGGCCGGGGGTCAGCGGCTCGAGCGTCAGCGCGCGCACGCGAGCGAGATGACGCAGTAGCTGCGCCGCTGCGCGGGCGCCCTCCGCCGGCACCGCGAGTGCCGCGAAGTCGGAGTGCGCGAACTTCACCATGCCATGCGTGTGTACGTCGGCCGCGTCGCCGTCCGATGACCAGTTGGCGTGCACGCTGACGTGCCGGTCGACGTCGAACGCCTTGTCGGCAACCTTGCGGTCCCATTCGCGGGCGGTCCACATCAGCTCTGCCGTGAGGTCGACAACCGGCCCGGCGGCCCAGCGCACGAGCGCGGCGACTGCCGCGACGGCAAACGCGAGCGCGTCCGGATGCAGCGAGTCCGCGCGCTCGATGTTGAGCATCACGGCTTGGGCGTAGAGGTGCGGCGTCGGGTACTGCCGCCGCGGCACCGCGGGTTCGCGCTCGAAGGCGAGACGGCGCAGCTGGTCGGTCAGCGCATGGTCGTCGCCGATGGTCACCGCCGAGACACGCCAGTGCCGCGCGTCGAGGCGCGGGACGTTGGCGTCCGCGAGGAGGCGCGGCGGCGGGTCGTCTGCGCGTGCGGTGAACACGGCGTACGACGCGCGAGCGAGCACGTCGGGAGGCTAGGTGCTTAAGCGGTCTTCTCGCGACGCTCGCGCTTGCGCAGCTCGGGCGCTTCGCGCGGGGTGAGCGTCGGCAACACCTTTTCGAGCACGACCTCGCGAGTGATGACGCAGCGCGCGACATCGTCGCGCGACGGGATGTCGTACATCACCGAGAGCAGCACTTCTTCCATGATCGCGCGCAGCCCGCGCGCCCCGGTCCCGCGCAGGATCGCCTGGTCGGCGATCGCCTCGAGCGCGTCGTCTTGGAAGTGCAGCTCGACGCCGTCGAGCTCGAAGAGCTTGGTGTACTGCTTCACCAGCGCGTTGCGCGGCTCGGTGAGGATCCGGATCAACGCCTCGCGGTCGAGGTTGTGCACGCTGGAGATGACGGGCAGCCGGCCGACGAACTCCGGGATCATGCCGTACTTGAGCAGGTCCTCCGGCATGACCTCGGCGAACACGTCGTCCTTGTCGACCTCGTTCTTGCTGTGCAGCGTCGCGCCGAAGCCGACCGCCTTCTTGCCGATGCGCTGCTCGATGATCTTGTCGAGACCGGCGAACGCACCACCGACGAGAAACAGCACGTTCGTCGTGTCGATCTGGATGAACTCCTGGTGCGGGTGCTTGCGTCCGCCCTGCGGCGGCACCGACGCGGTCGTGCCCTCGAGGATCTTCAGCAGCGCCTGCTGCAC
>JBHELW010000208.1:0-26581 GCA_046262915.1 Mycobacteriales bacterium
CTCGTGGCACGTCCGAGGCCGCGATCAGCGCCGCGACGTCGTCGTTGGTGAGCCGCGCGAGCACATGCACACTCCCGAGCCGTTCGCGGCGGGCCGCAGCACTCATCAGCGAGAGCGGGTGACGATCGCCGACCTGCTCCGATCGCCACGTCGCGACGACGACGACCGGCACCGCGCGCAGCCGGCGCACGAGGTAGGTCACTGCGCCCAAGGACGCGTCGTCCATCCAATGCGCGTCGTCCAGCAGCACGACCCCCGGCTGCGCTCCCGCGAGCGCCGCCGTGACGAGGTCGACGACCGCGGCGTAGAGCCGAGCCTGCGCGGCCGCGCGCGCCAGCGCAGGTGACTCCGGGAGGTCACTGCGGCCGGCCGCGACCTCCGGCACCACACGCGAGAGTTCGGCCAGCGTCGGAGCGGCGAGTGCCGCGACGGCGTCGGGTGCCACGGCGAGCGCCCCGCGTACCAGCTGGCCCAGTGCGCCGAAGGCCAACCCGGACTCGCCTTCGTGACACCGCACGCGAATCGCGTGCGCCCCGTCCGCTTGGAGGCGCTCAACAAGCTCCTCCGCGAGCCGCGTCTTGCCGACGCCGGGCTCACCGGCTACGACGACGAGCCGGCCGCCGTCGGCCTCTCCACGCGCGTCGCTCAGCAGTGATGCCAGCTCCGCGTCGCGGCCGACCAGCGGGTAGGGCGCGCTGGACATACGCGGGGGTGCCGTCGTCGCCAGCGGCGCGCGCCGTGACCCGGCGAGCTCAGTGCCCTCGAGCACCGCCTCGTACAGCGCCGTCGTTTCGGGCAGCGGGGGGACGCCGAGCTCCTCGTCAAGGATGCGGACGCACTCGCGGTACTGACGGGTGGCCGCCCCGCGGTCGCCCGACCACGCGTAGAGCTGGATGAGCCGCTGGTGCGCGGGCTCGTGCAGCGCGTCGAGGGACAACCACCGCCGGCCGTCAGCCGTGGCGGCGGCGAGGTCACCCATCGCGACGCGCGCACTGACGAGTCGCTCGAGGACGTGCGCGAGACGCTGTCGGTAGCGCTCGTCCTGATAGGCCTGCCAGTCGTCGAACTCCGGGCTGTCGCGCAGCGCGAAGCCTTGGAGGAAGTGCCCCTCGTAGACGGTGGCCGCGGCGTGCAGTGGCGAGACACAGTCCGGGCACGTGTCCGCCGGCGGGTGGGGGTGCGCCGCCGTGGCGTCGACGAGCCGCTCGAACTCCCAGACGTCGACGTGCACCGCGTCTGGGTCGAGCCCGACCGTCGCGCGGCTGAGCAACAGGCAGGCACCGCCGGTCGCCTTGTTCAGGACGGACAGCGTCCGGCGTAGCGCCGCCCGGGCACGAACCTGCGGGTAGTCCGGCCAGAGCAGCGCGGCGAGCGCGTCGCGGCTGTGCGGAGTCCCCGTGACGGCGAGATACGCCGCAAGCGCGGTCGCCTTCCGCGTGTCGACCTCGACGGGCTGTCCGTCGCGGTGCATCCGCGGCACCCCGAAGAACGTGAGGTCGAGCGTCGCCACCCATCCCCCTTTGCGGGCACTCGCGAGCGGCGAGCCATTGGGACCGTCGGGAAAAACGTAGCGATAGTCGGCACGGGCCGGCTGGCCGTAACGTTCCGGAGACACCTTTGCCGTATCACGGAGGCGTGATGACCTCGTTGACAGGCCTGCGCCGGGTCGGCCGCCGCCGGCGTCGTGGTGCCGACACCGACGCCGCCCCGGCCTCCTCGGCTGCCACTCCGCCGCCGGCCCCTGCCGTCGACATCGCGCCGAACGACCCCATCATCCCGTTCTTCCAAGGCGCTTCCGGCCCGGTAGACATCGACAACCTCGAGCTGGAGTCGCCTGCCCTCGAGGCCCTCCGCGACGCCGGCACGAAGATCGTCGTGCCGCTCGTCAGCCAGGGCGAGCTGATCGGCCTGCTGAACCTCGGCCCGCGCCTCTCCGAGCGCGACTACTCGGGCGACGACCGGCAGCTGCTCGCGACGCTGGCCGGTTACGCCGCGCCGGCCGTGCGCGTCGGGCAGCTGGTGCGCGAGCAGGAGGCGGAGATCCGGACGCGTGAGCGGCTGGAGCAGGAGCTGCGCGTCGCCCAGCTGATCCAGCAGCAGTTCCTGCCCAAGGAGCTCCCCGACCTGCCGAGCTGGCACGTCGCGGCGTTCTACAAGCCCGCGCGCGCCGTCGGCGGCGACTTCTACGACTTCATCGACCTGCCGGGCGGCAAGGTGGGGATCGTCGCGGGCGACGTGACGGACAAGGGCGTCCCCGCGGCACTCGTGATGGCGACGGTGCACAGCATCATGCGCGCCGAGGCGCCGCGGCTCGTGGCGCCCGGCAAGGTGCTCGCGCGCGCGAACGAGCTGCTCTTCCCCGACATTCCGTCCCACATGTTCGTGACGTGTCTCTACGCCGTGCTCGACCCGAAGTCGGGGGAGTTCACGTTCGCGAACGCGGGCCACAACCTGCCGTACGTCCGCACCAAGAAGGGCGGCATCGAGCTGCGCGCCACCGGTATGCCGCTCGGTCTCATGCCCGGGATGAAGTACGAGGAGACGCGCGCGGTTCTAGCGCCGGGCGACAGCATGCTGCTGCACAGCGACGGTCTCGCCGAGGCGCACAGCCCCGACCGCGAGATGTTCGGCTTCCCCAGGGTGATGAAGCTGGTCGAGGGCAGCTCCGGTGGCGAGGCGCTGATCGACGTGCTGCTCACCGAGCTCGCGCGCTTCGTCGGTGCCGACGGGGAGCAGGAGGACGACATCACCCTCGTCACCCTGGAGCGCTCGGCCGGCGCCGGCGTACGGAGGCGGCGATGAGCACCGCCGAGCGGGTCCTCGCCGACTTCACCGTGCCGAGCGAGCCCGGAAACGAGCGCGAGGTCATGGACCGGGTCGCGACCGCGGTGGCGCCCATCGGCCTACCGCCGGACCGCGTCGAGAAGCTCAAGACGGCGGTCGCGGAAGCCGCCATGAACGCGATCGAGCACGGCAACCAGGGGAACGCCGAGCTGCGCGTCGTCGTGCGGGTCGTCGCGACGCCGGAGGACGTTTCCGTGCTCATCACCGACCAAGGCGGCGCGCCCTCCGACGTAACGACCGAGGAGCCGGACATCGAGGCGAAGCTCGCCGGCCTGCAGAAGCCGCGCGGCTGGGGACTCTTTCTGATCCGCAACATGGTTGACGAGCTGGACGTGACGACCGACGGCCACCTGCACACCGTCCGGCTCACCCTCCGGCTCGAGGAGGAGGAGACCCGTGCGAACGCTTGAGGCGAGCGTGCGCGAACGCGACGGCGTCGGCGTCATCGACCTGAGTGGCGACGTCAACGGGTCGGCGGCCGAGGCGCTGGAAGCGGCCTACGACGAGGCGATCGCGTCGGGGCCGAGACGCGTCCTGTTGAACTTTGCGGACGTCGACTACATCAACAGCACCGGTATCGCACTGATCGTCGGTGTTCTCGCCCGGGCGCGCACCGAGGGTCGGGCGGTCCAGGCATGCGGGCTGACCGACCACTACAAGGAGATCTTCGAGATCACCCGGCTTGCGGACTTCATGCAGATGTTCGACGAAGAGGACGCGGCGGTTGCCAGCGTCGGCGCGGGTCGCGCACGGAAACGTTGACGAGCTAGGGGAGGGCGTTGTCGTGGCGGAGTCGACTGCGGTTCTGGATGTTCGCAAGGTCAGCGATGCGGCGAGCGTGCTCGACATCAAAGGTGATGTCACCGCCGCCAGCGAGGGCGCGCTCATGGACGCCTACTCGCGGGTGAGTGATGGCGCCACGAAGTCCGTCGTACTCAACTTCAGTGGCCTGGAGTACATGAACAGCGGCGGCATCGGGCTGCTCGTCACGCTGCTGGTCCGCGCCCAGCGCCAGCGGCAGACGCTCGCTGCGTTCGGGCTGAACGAGCACTACCGGCAGATCTTCGAGCTGACCCGGCTCGACGAGGCGATCAGCATCTTCGACACCGAGTCCGACGCGCTGCGCGCCGTCGGTGCGGTCTAACCGAGGCAGGCAGTCATGACGATTCCGGCGAGCGAGTCGCAGCCCCAACCCGAGGCCACATCGACGCCCGCCGCGGCGAGCCGGGACCAGACCTTCTGGGCGGCGGGTGGCTCGAGTCGCCTGCAGGTGACGGACGCCCCCAAGGGCGCCCTCAACCTCAACGTGACCGGGCGTCGCCTGAACAGTCCCGTTCAGGGCTTCGGGAAGATGTGGCAGAAGACCTACAAGGCCGTCCTGCCCGCCACGGCCGCGACGCCGACGCAGGTCATCGCGGAGTGGAAGGCGCACTTCCCGTCGTTCTGGCCCAAGGGCAACGCGTTCCACGGTCCGCTGACGGGCATCGCGCCGGGCGACGTCGCACTGCTCAACCTGTCGATGCCCGGCAAGGTCAAGATGTCGACCGGCGTGATGGTCCTCTACGCCGACGACGAGTCGTTCACGCTGATGACTCCGCAGGGCCACATGTTCGCCGGCTGGATCACCTTCAGCGCGTTCGGCCAACCCGGGTCGACCGTCATCCAGGCACAGGTGCTGATGCGCGCCAACGACCCGCTCTACGAGCTCGGGTTGGCGCTGGGTGGGCACCGCAAGGAGGACAAGTTCTGGCAGCACACGCTGGGCGCGGTCGCCGCCCACTTCGGCGTGGCGGACGCGAAGGTCGACGTGCAAGCGGTCGTCGTAGACAAGAAGCGGCAATGGAACAAGGTCCGCAACATCTGGCACAACGCGCTCATCCGGTCGGCGCTCTACATGTTCAGCGCACCGGTTCGGCTGGTGGCGAAGCCCTTCCGCCGGCGGACACCGAAGGCGACCCCGAGCGCCGAGTGAGCAACGGCGACAGGTGAGCCCGCGGGATGACTACGACGCCGTTGTCGTCGGCGCCGGCCCGAACGGTCTTGCTGCTGCGATAACGCTCGCGCAGTCCGGCCATTCGGTGCTGGTCGTCGAAGCCGCCGCATCGCCCGGCGGGGGCACCCGCAGCGCGGAGCTCACGCTGCCCGGGTTCGTGCACGACGTCTGCTCGGCAATTCACCCGCTCGCCGTCGCGTCACCGTTCTTCGACGCGCTCCCGCTCGCCCAGCACGGGCTGTCGCTGGCGCACCCGGAGCACCCGTTCGCACAGCCCCTCGACGGGGGCCGCGCCGCGCTGGTGCACCGCTCCGTCGACGACACTGCGGCGGGCCTTGGACGGGACGGCCCCCGGTATCGGCGCCTCATGGCGCCGCTCGTGCGCCACGCCGATGCGGTTCTCGGTGATGTCCTCGCGCCGGCGCGCCCGCCGCGGCACCCGGTGCTGATGGCGCGCTTCGGGTGGCGCGGCCTGCGCTCCGCGGCGCGGCTCGCCGCGCGGTTCGACGGTGATGCGGCCCCTGCCATCCTGGCCGGCGTCTCGGCGCACTCGATGCTGTCGTTGCGCGACGTGCCGACGGCCGCCTACGGGCTGGTGCTCGCGATGACCGCACATGCGGTGGGGTGGCCGACCGTTGTCGGCGGGTCGCAGCACATCGCGGACGCGATGACGTCGTACCTGCAGAGCCTCGGTGGCGAGGTGCGTTGCAACGGGCGCGTGGACTCGCTCGACCAGCTGCCCCACTCGCGGGCGGTGCTTCTCGATGTGACACCGCGCCAGTTGGTGCAGATCGCCGGCGACCGGCTGCCACGGCGCTATCGACGCCGCCTTGAGCGCTATCGCTACGGCGTCGGCACGTTCAAGGTGGACTGGGCGCTGGACGGGCCGATCCCCTGGGCGGCCGACGAGTGCCGGGGCGCCGGGACGCTGCACATCGGCGGGACGTTCGACGAGCTGGCCGCGGCCGAGGATGAGGTCGTCGCCGGCGGTCATCCCGAGCGGCCGTTCGTTCTGCTCGCGCAGCAGAGCGTCTTCGACCCGTCGCGCGCACCTACGGGACGGCACACGGCCTGGGGTTACTGCCATGTTCCCAACGGCTCGACCGTCGACATGACGGAGCGGATCGAGCGGCAGATCGAGCGGTTCGCGCCCGGGTTCCGCGATCGGGTGCTGGCGCGGAGCATCCGGACGCCGGCGCAGCTCGAGAGCTACAACGCGAACTACGTCGGCGGTGACATCAACGGCGGCGTGCAGGACCTGCGGCAGCTCTTCACCCGTCCCGTCGCGCGGCTCGACCCCTACTCGACACCGGCGCCAGGCATCTACCTCTGCTCGTCATCGACGCCGCCGGGCGGCGGCGTGCACGGCATGTGCGGGTTCTGGGCGGCGCGGTCGGCGCTGCGACGGAGCTTCGGCCAACGCATCCCGGCTACGCCGACCGCCAGCGCCGCCCGCGCGCGATGACGCCACGCGCGGCACGCTGGGTCGCCTGGCCGACGTGTGCTCTGTGCGTGGTCGTCGCCGTGGCGGGTGTCGTCCTGTCGTTTGTCAACGGCGACGTAGACGTGCGGATCGGGATCGTCGTGGCGGTGCTCGCCTACCCCGTGGTCGGCGCGGTCGTGGCGGCCCGCCGTCCGCACAACGTCGTGGGCTGGCTCCTGCTGCTCGCGGGGTGCTGCCTCGTCGTCCTGGTCTACTCCGAGCAGTACGCCTTATGGGCGCTGGCACCTGGCACGCACCGCCCCGGCGGGTTGGTCGTCGCGTGGCTGAGCGGCTGGGTCTACGCGCCGATCCTCGGCGTGCTCGTCTTCTTCCTGCCGCTGCTCTTCCCGACCGGGCGCCTGCTGACTGCGCGGTGGCGCCCCGTGCTGTGGTGCGGGATCGCCTTTGTCGTCCTCGCGGTTGTCTCGAACGCGCTGCTGCCGGACAACGTGGTGGTCAGCGGCGTCGGTCGGGTTCGTAATCCGTTCGCTTGGGACGCGCAGGTCGGCGCCGTGCGCTTCGTCAACAACCTGACGGTGCCCTTCCTGCTGGTGTCGGCCGTCGGGTCGATCGCCGCCCTCGTCGTGCGGTTCCGGCGGAGCCGCGACGTCGAGCGACAACAGCTCAAGCTGTTCACGTACGCGGCAGCGCTCACGCCGGTTCCGTTCATGGTCTACGGCTTCAGTGAGTACGCCTCGCAGCTCGCCTACGTGCTGCTCGTGCCACTGGTGCCGCTCGCGGTCGGCTTTGCGGTCCTGCGCTATCGGCTCTTCGACATCGACCGGCTCATCAGCCGCACCGTCTCCTACGCGATCGTCACGGTGCTCATCGCGGTCCCCTACCTGCTGCTCGTACCGCTGGTCACCAAAGTCGTCGGCGGCTCGAGCGTCGCCGTGGCGGCTGGCACGCTCGCCGCGGCCGCGGCGTTCAACCCGCTACGCCGACGGGTCCAGGCCGGCGTCGACCGGCGGTTCAACCGCGCGCGCTACGACGCGCAGCACACGGTCGAGTCGTTCGCTGCGCGGCTGCGCGACGAGGTAGACCTCGACACGCTGACCATCGAGCTGCTCGGCGTCGTCCGCGCCACGATGCAGCCCGCGACCGCGGCGCTCTGGCTGCGCCCACCGGCGACTTCCTGACAGCATCTGCGCAGTCAATGGCAGGAACTCGTGTCGCGGCGCACGAAACTCGGCCACTACCCAGACCTCGGAGGCCCCCCGTGAGAGCACGCGTCGTACTCGCCGGTGTCGCGGCGGCAGCGCTCGTCGGCGGCACTGCCGCGGCCGGTGCTGGAACGACGAACGTCCCGCGACCGACGGTCACGGGTGGGGCCGAGTCACTGCGCGGTCAGACGCTCGCGGTGCACGACAAGCTCGCGGACTACGACCGCCGCGTGGGCGCGATCGCGCCGAGTCATGCGGCGCTCGCGGAGGTTAGGAAGCTCGGTCGCGGGCTCACGGTGCGCTGGAACGCCTTCGGGACTCCCCAGGTCCTCACGAACGACGCCGGCTGGCTGTCGACGGGGCTGCGCGGTGCGCCCGCCGACGCCGCGCGCGAGTGGGTTCGGACCCACAAGGTGCTCTTCCGCTTGACCGACCAGGACGTCACTGACCTCGAGCTCGTGAACGACGCGCAGTTCGCCGACTCGCCCGCGCACGCGGTGCTCTTCCGGCAGCGCTTCGCGGGCCTGATGTCGGCGCAGGACGGCCTGATCACCGTCGGCATCCGCGATGGCAAGGTTGCGATCGTCACGTCCTCCGCAGTGGGGCACGGCGACCTTGCCGCGCATCCGGCGATCAGCGCCGCCGACGCGTGGCTGCGTGCCGCGGGGGACGTCGGCCACGCCGCGCTGTCGGTGGCAGATCTCGTCCCTGCAGGCATTGAGCAGACGGGCTTCACGCTCTTCCGCGTCCCGTCGTTCGTGCAGCCGCAGCGCGCACGTCTCGTGGCGTTCGCGACTCGCACGGAGGGCGTGCGTCCGGCGTACGAGACGATCGTGCTCAACGTCAGTGGCGGGCATGCGGAGGCGTACACGTCCTACGTCGATGCCGTGACGGGTCGCGTGTGGTGGCGGCAGAACAACGTGCAGCAGAATGCGGACACCGAGGGCGGCGCGTCGAGCGTCAACGTGCCGGGCCTCTCCACTGCAGTGCCGCCCCGGGTGCCGACCGGTGGTCCGTTCCAAGGGGCTTACAAGGACACGCCCGACAAGCCCGCCTGTGGGCCGATGCACCCGTTCACCGTCGGCCCCGACGTTCGCCTCGTCGTCGTCGCGGCACAGCCCGTCGTCGCGGCGAACGACATCGTCATCGATCTCTACCGCAACGGAAAGTTCGTCGTCGAGCAGGACACACTCACCAGCCCAGAGGTGCTCGCGTACCAGCCGACCGGCGGCGTGCCGGCGGGTAACTACGCAGCAGCGGTCTGCCCGTTCCCCGGTGGCTCCGTCTCTGGCCCATACGACTACGCCGGTGGCTATGCGACGTACGACGGGCCGCTGGTGTCGGCGTACAGCGATCCGGCCAAGTGGAAGTACTTCGCCTCGAACCCCGCCATCGCGGGCAGCACCAAGGACACGCGGCGGATCGGATGCTGGGACATCCGACTCAACCCCAGCACGACGAAGACGCTGAAGGACTGCGACGTTGCGTTGGGCAACATCGCGGCCCGCGCGCCGTGGGACTGGGAGCCGCGGCTGAACGCACCGACCATGACGACGAAGGGCAATGCGGCCAACACCGCCGAGGCGCATCTCTCGCCGCTGACGCCGGCCGAGCAGTACCGCCCGATCAGCGCCACGCGCGACTACATCTTCCCGTGGACGAACCAGTGGCGGACGGCGCAGACCCCCGGGCAACCCGCCGCCGGGTGCGCGACCACCACGTTCACCAGTCAAGAGCGTCTCGACGTCGATGCGGCCGCGGCCAACCTGTTCACGATGCACAACCAGATGCACGACTTCGCGTACTTCCTCGGCTATACCGAGCGCAATTTCAACAGCCAGCAATCGAATTTCGGCATCACCTCACCGCAGTACGAGAACGACCCGCAGGTCGGGAATGTCCAGGCCGGCGCGCTCGACGGTGGATCCCCGTCGTTCCAAGGCCGTGACAACGCGAACCAGATCACCCTGAACGACGGCATCTCGCCGATCAGCAACATGTACCTGTGGCAGCCGATCGCCGCGTCGTTCTACGCCGACTGCGTCGACGGTGACTTCGACGCCAGTGTCATCGCGCACGAGTACACGCACCAGATCTCGAACCGCATGGTTGGCGGTCCGGACGCGGGGCTGTCGGGCGCGCAGTCCGGCTCCATGGGCGAGTCGTGGTCGGATGCCGTTGCGCTGGAGTTCCTCAACGAAACCGGTGCCGCCGGGTCGACGGGCGAGGACCCTTACTCGGTCGGCGCTTACGTCACCGGCGACCGGCGCGACGGGATCCGCAACTACAACCTGCTGATCAACCCGCTGAACTACTCCGACTTCGGTTACGACACGACCGGTCCCGAAGTGCACGCCGACGGTGAGATCTGGAACGGCGTGCTCTACCGCGTGCGGCTGCTGATGAACCGCAGATGGGACAAGCAGTTCCCATCCACCAACAAGCGCATGCAATCCGCGTGCGCGCGCGGGCAGCTCGCCGTCGACAGGTGCCCGGGGAACCGGCGCTGGATCCAAAACGTCTTCGACTCGTTCCTGATCATGCCGGCCGCGGTGACCTACCTGGACGCGCGTGACTCGATGATCGCGGCGGACCGGATGCGCACGGGCGGCACGAACATCGCCACGATGTGGCAGGGCTTCGCGCAGTTCGGGCTCGGCAAGAGCGCGGAGACGCTGAGCGCGTCGGACGTGCACCCGACGCCGGGCTTCGACTCACCGGTCGCGAAGAACGCCCGGGTCACCTTCCGGCTGCTCGACGCGACGAGCGGACGGCCCGTCCGCGGTCAGATCCACGTCGGCCGTTACCAGGCACGGACGGTGCCGGTCGCGAATACGGATCCCGATCAGACCCCCGGACCGACGGCGGCGCTCGTGGCGGGCAAGTACGAGCTGTTCGTACGCGCGGACGGTTACGGCCACACTCGCCTGACGCGCACGTACCGTCCCGGCGAGCGCCGCACCGAGACGTTCCGTCTCGCGCGAAACTTTGCGTCGAAGGCGAGTGGCGCGGTCGCGAGCGGGGTCGATGGTCTGTACCGCGGTGACCTCATCGACGACAACGAGGGGACCGACTGGGTGTTCACGGGGCAGGCTCGCGTCCAAGGCGAGCCGGACCCGACGACCCCGGAGACACCGATTCGTGGACGGTCAGTCACTGTCCAGCTCGGCGGCGGACTGACGCGCGTGGACCGGATCCAGGTCAGTGCCTTGCACCGCCCGGCGCGAGCCGGCGGTGAGGTTGCCGATCCGGCGCAGTCGCGGTTCTCCGGCCTGCGGCAGTTCGCGATCGACGCGAGCACGGATGGCAAGACCTTCCGGCAGGTCTACGTCAGCTCACCGAGCGCGTTCCCCGGAACCAAGCCGCGGCCGCGTGCGCCGAACCTCAACCTCCGCTCGTTCCGCATGCCGAAGCCGTTCCTGGCAACGCACGTGCGCATCCGGGTGCTGACTAACCAGTGCACGGGTTACAAGGGCTTTGCGGGTGAGCAGGACTCCGACCCGACGAACGACACCGACTGCCTCGCCGCGGCGCAGGCGCACCAGGTGCAGATCGCGGAGCTGCAGGTCTTCGGCTCGCAGCCCCGCCGTAGTGGCTCGTCCGCCCGCGCGGCCGCGCGCGGCGCGGCCGCTCCGGCGCGCGTGCCCGTGGTTGCCGCGCGGCGGACGGCGGCGCCGGCGCCCGGCGTAGCGGTCATCGCGCTCGCCGCGGTCGCGGCTGCCGGGGGAGCACTCGCGGTGCACCGCGTGCGGTAGCGGGTTCCGGCGTGCCCCCGGCACGAATCGAACGTGCGACTTTTCGCTTAGGAGGCGAACGCTCTATCCACTGAGCTACGGGGGCTCCGCGGCATCGTAGGTCGCCTGCCGTCGCGCGACGTGAGGCGGGTCGTGGCACCACGCGACGGAGCCACGTCTCGATTTGGCCGATTTGCCCGACGTGTGTGCCGTCCGTCCGTACACTTGGCACGCCCACTCGGGGCACACGCAGCCGGCCGCGCAGCGGCGCTGCGCCGCTGAAAGGACACCGCGGTCGTGGCTCGCGCGTCTTCCCTCCTTGCGCCAGTGGCAGTCGTCGTGGCCGTGCTGTTCTCCGCCGCGCCACCCGCGTTCGCAGCGACCAGCGCCACCGTCGACGTGCAAGAGGTGACGTTCAGCCCGAGCACCGTCGCCGTCGACGTCGGCGGGACGGTGACGTGGACGTTCAACGGCGCGGGTGAGCACTCGATCACCGCCGACAGCGGCGCCTTCGACTCCAACCCCTCGTGCAGCACGGCGTCCCTCACCGACTGCGCTACGGCGGGAGCCGCCGCCTTCACCGCGACTTTCCCGGCCGCCGGCAGCTACGCCTACTACTGCCGCATCCATGGCGCGCCGGGCGGCGTCGGCATGGCCGGCGTGGTCGTCGTGTCGACTCCCGACACCACGCCGCCGGCAGCGGTATCCGCGCTCGTGGCGAGCGCCGCGGACCGTCAGGTCACCCTGCACTGGACGAACCCGGCCGATGCCGACTTCACCGGGGTCGTCGTGCGGCGCGCGGAAGGCAGCGTCGCCCCGGCGAGTGCGACCGATGGCGAAGCCGTCTACTCGGGCCCCGCGACGACCGCTACGGCGACGGGGCTGACCAACGGCACGACCTATGCCTTCGCGGTCTTCGCGCGCGACGCGGGCGCCAACACGAGCGCGCCGACGAGCGTCACCGCCGTGCCGCGCGACCCGGAGCTCACTGCGCTGCGGATCGCCCGCGCACCCGCGACCGTCCTCTACGGCACCCCGGTGACCATCGGCGCCCGGCTGCTGTTGACGGCAACCGGCGGGGGCCTCCCCGGCCAGCCGGTCGAGGTCGTCACGCGGCGCCGCGGCACGACGGCCTGGACACCTATCACCCGTCTGGTCACGTCGGTGACCGGTGACGTGACCTACCGGCACGTCCCGCACTACAACGCCGACTACGCCGTCCGCCATCTCTACACCCCGATGTACGCGGCGAGCATCAGTCCGGTCGCACCCGTCGCGTCGCGACCGCGCATCAGCGCGCGGCTGAGCTCGCTCGTGGTCGAGCGGGGGGCGAACGTGACCCTCAGCGGTTCAGTGCTCCCCGCGCACGCCGGGCAAGGCGTCTACCTGCAGCGCTATGCGGCCGGCGCGTGGCACCGCGTCGCGCTGACGACGCTGTCGAGCACCGGCGGCTATGTCTTCGGGATCAAGGCCAGCATTGTCGGGACCTACCAGTACCGCGCCTACAAGCCGGCTGACACCGACCACCTCTCGGCGGTCACTTCCGCCGTAAAGCTGACGGTGCTCGACCGGACCCTGAGCAGCGGCATGTCCGGCGTCGACGTGCTCGCGCTGCAACGGCGGCTGGCCGAGCTGCACTACGACCCGGGCGCAGCCAACGGCTACTTCGGCTATGACACGCTGCACGCCGTCTACGCGTTCCAGAAGCAGAACGCGCTGCCGCGCACCGGAGTCGTGACGCCGGGTGTCCGCGCGCGGCTCAGCCAGCCGACTGCGGCGCTGCTCGCGCATCCCGTCGCCGGCACATCCGTCGAGGTTGACCTGACGAAGCAGGTCCTCTACTTCGCGCAGGACGGCGTCGTGCGGCGCATCCTCGACGTATCCACGGGCAGTGGCCAGCTCTACACCGTCGACGGCATCACCTCGCGCGCGATCACACCGGAGGGCGCGTTCCGGATCGAGCGCAAGATCGACGGCGTGCGCGTCAGCCGGCTCGGCGAGCTTTACCGCCCGGCGTACTTCTTCCAGGGCTATGCCATTCACGGCAACGGCTCCGTGCCCGTTTACCCCGCGAGCCACGGCTGCATCCGCATCACGAATCCCGCAATGAACCGGTTGTTTGCGCTGCTGACGATCGGCGCTCGCGTGTGGGTCTACCGCAGCTAGGGTTACGCCGTGCACGTCGCCGAGATCATGACCAGCGCGAGCGTCACGGAGTCGCCGGGCGACACGGTGACGTCGGCCGCGGAGATGATGTGGCGGGAGCAGACCGGCTCGTTGCTCGTCATGGAGGGCGAGACGCTGCTCGGCATCATCACCGAGCGCGACGTCGTGAAGGCCCTGGCCAAGGGCAATGACCCGGCCCGGATGTCCGTCAATGACGCGATGACGCGCGACGTCGTCACCGTGCCGCCAGACATGACACTGCACGACGCCGCGCGGCTGATGGCCGTCCGGTGGATTCGTCACCTGCCCGTCGTAGACGACGGCCGGGTCGTGGGGGTCGTGTCCCAGCGCGACCTCGTCGGCGTCTTTGCCGCACTGGCGCCGGATGTCGATGCCGGCGTCGAGCTGCCCAACGACGAGCTCGTGCGCTCGCGGCGCCTCGCGCGCATCGAGCATGGTGACCTCGACTGACCCGGAAGCAGCCACCGCCCAAGCCCGACGTGGACGTGACCAGGTCGGCGGACGCCGCGGTCGCGCCGGACGAGAGCGACACCGGCTGGGGCGACCCGCCCGCTGACGACGACGAGGAGCGGCTGCGGGCGGACCGCCCCCCGCATCACGACCGCGTCTAGGAAAAAACAGCCCGCGAGGAATCGCCGCGTCCCCCGTCATACGGGGTGCGAGATCTCGCTCTGCTTTCGAGCAGCGAGCGTCGTACGGCGGTGGGCAGGCCTGCTGGGAGGCCAGCTCACCGCCGTCGCGCTTTTCCAGCCCCCGGGCCGGCACGCAGGCGCCGTAAGGTCGAGCGCTCACCCAACTGAGGAGCCGGTTCGTGCTCGACCCGTCGGACGCGCACGCCGTGCTCGCCGCGGCGCTCGCGGGTGGCGCCGACTGGGCGGAGATCTACGCCGAGCGGCGCGACTCCACCGCCATCCGGATCGACGACCGGCGGGTCGAGGAGCTGACGAGCGCCCGCGACGTCGGGGCCGGCGTGCGCGTCGTCAAGGGTGCGCAGGCGGGCTACGCCTACACCAACGTCCTGACCCGGGAGTCGCTGCTCGCCGCGGCCGCGGCCGCTGCGGCGGCTGTCCGCGGGGAGCAACCGGTGGCCGTCGCGGACCTGACCCGCGCGAGCGCCGCGTGGCAGCCCAATGTGCGGCGGCCGCCCGACTCGCTGGCCAAGGCCGACAAGGTCGCCCTCGCCCGCCGCGCCGAGGACAGCGCCTGGGCGCAAGGCGGCGACGTGCGCCAGGTCTCCGTCAGCTACGCCGACGTCGTCCACCGCGTGTTCCTGGCGAACTCGCTCGGCCATCTGTCGGACGAGACCCGGACCCGCACCCGGCTCGTCTGCCAGGTCGTCGCGGCCCGCGACGGTCTTGTGCAGACCGGCTTCGAGGGGCCCGGCGGCAGCGTCGGCGCCGAGCTCTTCGACGACCACCCGCCGGAGACGACGGGCGCGCGGGCGGCGCAGGAAGCGCTGCGACTCCTCGACTCCGTGCCGAGCCCCGCGGGCGAGATGACCGTCGTCCTCAAGGCGGGCGGCGGCGGTGTGCTCTTCCACGAGGCGTGTGGCCATGGGCTCGAGGCCGATGCGATGGCGAAGAACACCACGGTCTACGCCGGACGCAAGGGTGAGCGGGTCGGCTCGCCGCTCTTCTCCGGCGTAGACGACGCGACAATCGAGGGCGGCTGGGGGTCGTTCGGCTTCGACGACGAAGGGTCGCCGTCGCAACGGACGACGCTCTTCGACGGCGGCGTACAGACGGGTGAGATGAGCGACCGCATCAACGCGGCGAAGCTCGGGACGGTGCCGACGGGAAACGGCCGCCGCCAGTCCTTCGAGCATCTGCCGATCCCGCGGATGACCAACTCCTACGTGCTGCCGGGCGAGAGTGACCCGGTCGCCATCGTCCGCGATGTGACCCGCGGTCTTTACGCCGAAGGGCTGAGCGGCGGAGAGGTCAACCCGGCGACCGGCGACTTCGTGTTCGGGATCACCGAGGCCTATCTCATCGAGAACGGCGAGCTCACCCAGCGGGTGCGCGGCGCGAACCTCATCGGCAATGGGCCGACCGCGCTCGCGTTGATCGACGCGGTCGGCACCGACTTCGACGTCAAGCAGGGTATGTGCGGCAAAGACGGGCAGTGGGTGCCCGTGTCGTTCGGGACCCCGACCCTGCGCATCGCGCGGTTAACGGTCGGCGGCTCGGCGTGACGGATCTGTCCGCGGTCGCGGCCGACGTCGTCGCCCGCGCGACCGGGGACGAGTCGGTGGAGGCATTCGTCGCCCACAGCGTCGAGACGTCGGTCACGGTCTTTGGCGGCGACGTCGAGTCGCTGTCGAGCTCGGAGACGCGCGGTCTCGGCGTACGCGTCGTCGTTGCCGGCCGGCTCGGCTTCGCGGCGACCTCCGACCTGACTCCGGACGGCATCGAATTCGCGCTGCGCGAGGCGCGGAGCAACGCCGAGCTGGCTACGCCGGACGCAGGCAACGTGCTGCCCCAACCCGCGCTAGCCGACCCGCTGCCGGGCATCTTCCGCCCGGACCTGCGCGCGACGGGGATGCCCGCGCGGATCGCGTTCGCGACGGAGCTCGAGCGCGCGACCATCGCCGCGGACCCGCGGCTGTTGGTCGAGAGCGCAACCTACGGCGACGCCGTGAGCACCGTCGTCGTCGCATCGAGCACCGGGGTCGACGTCGGCTACGAGCGGAGCGACGCCTATGCGCACGTGGCCGCGATCGCGCGCGACGGCGACGAGGCGCAGACCGGGTTTGGGCTCACGCAAGGCCGCGGGTTCGACGAGCTCGACCTCACCGCTGCCGCAGCCGAAGGCGCGGCGCGGGCCGTGCGGCTGCTCGGCGGGCGGAAGCCGAAGACGGTCAAGCTCCCCGTCGTCTTCGACCCGATGGTCACGGCGAGCTTCCTCGGCGTGGTCAGCCAGGCGTTGACTGCCGAGGCCGTGCAGAAGGGACGGTCGCTGTTCGCCGACCGCGTCGGCGACGCGGTGTTGGGCGCTGGGCTCGCCTTGGTCGACGACGGCCGGCTGCTCGCCGGTCCGGCCGCAGCGCCGGTCGACGACGAGGGCGTGCCCACCCGACGCACCGAACTGATCTCCGCGGGCGTCTTGCGCGCGTTCCTGCACAACACCGAGACGGCGGCGCGCGCGGGTGCGACGGCGCGGTCGACCGGCAACGCGTCGCGTGCGGGTTTCAAGTCGACGCCGGGCGTCTCGCCCTCCAACCTCTTCCTCGACGGCGCGACTCGGCCGCGGGCAACGCTGCTGCGCGATGCGGGCGACGCGCTCTACGTGCAGGACGTCTCCGGCATCCACTCCGGGGTCAACCCGGTGTCGGGCGAGTTCAGCGTCGGCGCCACCGGACTGTGGCTCCGTGGAGGAGAGTTCGCCGACCCGGTGCGCGAGGCGACCGTGTCGTCGACGATCATCGAGATGTTCTCCTCGCTCGTCGCGATCGCCGACGACCGCCGCTTCTTCCCGTTCGGTGGCGCGCTCGCCGGCGCGACGCTGCTCCTTGGCGAGATGACGGTCGCGGGGTCCTAGGCGCGCGCGACCCGGTCGAGCAGGACGCCGGGGTTGAGCATGCCGGTCGGGTCCAGGGCGGCCTTGGCGCCGGCCAGCGCGGCGGCGAACGGCGGCGGGCGCTGCGCGTCGTACCACGTCCGATGGTCGCGCCCCACCGCGTGGTGATGGGTGATCGTGCCGCCTGCGGCGAGGATCGCGTCGCTCGCCGCGGCCTTTACCTCGGCCCACTGCGCGAGCTCGCTGCCGCGCCGCGCGGGCGCGAGCGCGGTGAAGTACGGCGCGGCACCGTCGGCGTAGACGTGCGTGAGCCGGCACGTCACGACGCCCGCACCACACACCCGGCGTAGCGCGTCGCGGGTCGCGTCGGTCACCGCGGCGACCAGCGCGTCGAGCCGATCCCAGGTGGCCGCGGTCTCGAAGGTCTCTGCGAGCACGCCGAGCAGGACCAGCCGCTCGCGCAAGTAGGGCGCCTGCTTGAACGACGTCCGCCACGTCGCGCTCGTCGCGCGGTCCTGGCTGCCGACGACGCGACCGCCGTGGTCGCGGAGGATGGCGGTCAGTTGCGCCAGCTCGTCGTCAACCGGCCCTACGGCGGACTCGACCCCGACGATGGCGACCGCTTCGCCGCTGGCGAGCGTGCCGGTGAGCGCGGACTCGGCGGCGTCGACGACGCGCAGCGCCGCCGGCCGATGACCGGCGTGCACTACCGCGCGCACCGCCGCCGCTCCCGCGGCCAGCGTCGGGAACGCGACGGCCGCGTCCGCGCGGTGCTCCGGACGCGGTTGCACCCGAAGCCACGCCTCCGTGATCACGCCGAGGGTTCCCTCCGAGCCGAGCAACAGCCGATCCGGCGATGGGCCGGCACCGGACGCGGGGACGCGCCGTGACTGCGAGATCCCGCTCGGCGTGACCGCGCGGATTGCCTCGACGAGGTCGTCGATGTGGGTAGGGCCCGTCGCGAAGTGGCCGGCGGCGCGCGTCGCGAGCCAGCCGCCGACCGACGAGCGCTCGAACGACTGCGGGTAGAACCGCAGCGTCAACCCGTGCGCGCGCAGCTGGTCTTCGAGCGCGGGACCGCGCACGCCGCCTTGCACGCGGGCCGCCCGCGAGACCTCGTCGACGGCGAGCACCTTGTCCAGCCGCTCGAGGTCGAGGGAGACGACGCCGGCCCACCCGTCGCCGACGTCGGGCTCGACGCCGCCGACGACGCTGGTGCCGCCGCCGTAGGGAACCACCGCGATGTTGCCGTCGCGGCACCAGTCGACGCAGGCGACGACGTCGTCCTCGGTCCGTGGCCGCAGTACGACGTCCGGCAGATGCGCGAGCTCGCCACGCACCCCGCGCACCAGGTCGCGGTAGGAACGGCCCAGCGCGTGCGCCGCGCGGTCCAGCGGCACCGTCGACGCGAGGGCCGCGAGCGTCGTCGGCGCGGCGATCCGTGGCGCCGGCAGTGGCCCCAGCGGCGCGGGTCGCTCCGGAGGTCCTACGCCGAAGCCGAGCAGCCGCGCGGCCGCCGGCGCCAGCGCGGAGAGCTCGCCGGGCGTTGGCTCCGCCTCGTCGCGCGTGCCCCAGCCCCAGACGCGGTAGGTCGAGCTCACCGTCACGCGCGCAGCGTGATCGACAGCCGCGACGTCGCGGCGGCGCGCGCGAGCCGCGCGGCGACGTCCGGCGTGGTCGCTACGACGAGCAGCGCGCCCGCCTCGCCGGTGTCCGAGCTCGGCGTCGGGACAGTGACGACGAACACGTTGCGCGCGATCACCTGCGCTTGACCGTCCCGCGCGGTGGCTGCGACGTCGTCGCCGCCGAGCCCGGCCGGCGCGGCGAGCACGTCGACCCGGTCGCCCGCGCGAACCAGGCGTACTGACTCGGCGTCGGCGATGCGCACCGGCGCGGCAACGAGTGCGCCGACGTCGGGGCCTCCGTCGCCGCGCAACCCGGCCAGTAACGACGGGCCGACGAGGCGGACGTCGGTCAGCGGCTCGCCACGGCGCACCGGCGACGACACCAACCGGCCCAGGACATCCGCGCCCGGACGCAGCGCCCCGTCTGGCACGGCCCCCGCCGGCAGCGCGAGCCCCACGAGGTCATCACTGGCGAGCGCGGCACCAGCCGCCAGGTCGCGCGCCGCGGCGAGGACCGTGACGACGCGCGGCGGTGCCGGTGCGGCGGCGCTGACAGCGGCGGCGGCTGCGGCCGCCGCCAGGCCAGCGACGAGCAACCGCCGGTGGTCAGCGATCGCGCGCGACGCGCTCCGCCGTAGCGATCGCGTCGCGGCTCGGCCGTCGTGGCTCGTCATCTCGGCGCGAACATAGCGTCGCGCGGACGGCGCGCCTCCGGGCCCAGCGCGGTTGTGGACCGGGCTGTGGTCAGCTCGCGGGCGCGGCCGTCGAGCTCGCCGGGGTGCTGCTGGACGATGACGTGTCGGCGCCCCCGGGTTTCGCGCTCTCGCCCGCGGACGCGGGCGGCGTGGCGGGGGCCTTGCCGTCCGGCCGGTCGGCGGCGGGTGCAGACGTGTCGCGCTTCGCGCCGTCCTTCGTCGCGGTCGCCTTGCCACGGGAGTCGGTCTTGTAGAAGCCGGACCCCTTGAAGACGACACCGACCGGGTGGAACACCTTGCGTAGCGACCCCGCGCAGGCTGGGCACTCGGTCAGGGCGGGGTCGGTGAACCGCTGGACGACCTCGAGGTGCTCACCGCACGCCGTACAGGCGTAGGTGTACGTCGGCACTGTGCCTCCTGCGTTAGCACTCGCCGCCAGCGACTGCTAAAGACTGTAGCGCGCGCGCTAGGCGCTCGCGGGCACCGAGATCCCGACGCCGCCCCGGGTGTCGGCGCCGTACCGCGCCTTCTCGGCAGCGAGGTCCAATGGCCCGATGCGTGACCGCGCGCGGAGCGCGGTGTCGTCGAGCAGGCTGGCGGGCACGAGCCACACGATCTCGAACTCGAGCCCGTCGGGGTCCTTGCCATAGAGCGACTTCGTCGTGCCGTGGTCCGACGCTCCGGCGAGCGCGCCCGCCGCGGACAGCCGGACCGCGATCTCGTCGAGGTCGGCGAGCGTCTCGACCTCCCACGCGAGGTGGTAGAGCCCCACGGTCGCGCGCCCGGCCGCCGAGGCGCCGGCACCGGTGCCGATCTCGAACATCCCGAGGTCGTGGTCGTTGGTCGAGCCGTGCGCCTGGAGGAAGACCGCCCCGGGCATCTCCATGACGACGCGGAAGCCCAGGACGTCGCGGTAGAACGCGGTGCTCCGCGCGACGTCGCGCACATACAGCACGGCGTGGTTCAGGCGGTGGATGGCCATCAGCTGCTCCGCTCGGTCGATGTCACCCTGCACAACGTAGTTGCACACGCAAGCATTCCGCTACGCCGATCCGGGGGCGCGGAGAACGCGTGTCGGTGTCAGGACGATCGCCACCGGCCGGTCGTGTGCCGCGACGGGAACGGCGTCGAGCACGTCTTCGTCGTAGGCGAGCCCGATCGTGACGGTCGTGGCCGGGAGCGCGGCGAGCACGCGGTCGTATGAGCCGCCGCCGCGACCGAGCCGACGGCCGGCGGCGTCGAACGCCAGGCCCGGCGCGATGACGACGTCCGCGTCGAGGATTGACTCGCGCGGCCCGGTGGGCACCGACGTCCCGCGCGGACCGGGCTCGAGGTGGTCCGCACCGGCGTAGCGCGACCAGGCGAGCGACCCGTCCCCGGCAAGCACTGGCAGACGTACGTCGAACCCACGCGCGACGAGTGCGCCCAGCAGCGGCTCGGTCGGCACTTCGCTCGCCAGCGCCCAGTAGGCGGCCACCACTCGGACCGGGGCGAGCTCCGGCAGCGCGAGCACGAGGTCGGTGATCGCGGCCCCCGCCGCGGCGCGCTGCGCGGCCGCGATCGTCGCGCGCCGGGCGAGCACAGCCTGGCGCAGCGCGTGCTTGGCGCGATCGCCGGGCATGACCTCAAGGTAGGCGCGCGTGGTGTCGACGCCACGGGAGGCGGGGGTAGGCCCCGCGTCGGGAGGCGAAGCCAGTGCCGTTGCGCGTGCGGCTCGCGATCACGCTGGCCGCGATCGTGCTGGTGCCGCTGCTCGTGACGGCGCTGTTTGTCCGTGGCGGCGTTCGCCAGGTACTGGACTCGAAGGTCCGCGATCAGCTGCGTCAGTCGGGTCAGAGCGTAGCGGCGCTCGTCGAGCAGTACCGGGCGCGGTCGTTCGCCCAAGCCGTCGCGTTGGGCAACGACCCGCGGATGCAGGTCGCGATCCAGCGGCGCGACAGCGCCGCCGCATCGGCACTGTCCCGCGATCTGCGCGAAGGCCGGTTCGTCGACTTCGTCGGGGTCACCGATGCGCGCGGCGCCGCCATCACGACCGCGGGGCGCACGCCCGAGTTCACGCCCGGCGCGCACGCGCCGACGCTCGCCCAGGTGATCGCCGACTCGACGCCGCCGAGCGTTGCCGTCAACCGATTCACCTTGCGCACCCCGGTTGTGATGCGCGATGCGTCCGGGCACCGGCTGGGCGCCGTGGTCACGGGGTTCTGGCTCGACAACACGACGCTCGGCGCACTACACGAGACCCAGCCCGACGTGTCGCTGACCCTCGAGGTCGCGCGCCGGCCGATTGCTACGACGTTGCCCGACGTCCCGCGCGCGACCGTGCTCACTCGCGCGACGCTCGGCGAGGACGAGCGCGTGGACGGCTTGCTGGCCGCGCGCCGCGAGCTGGTCGGTGGTCCCCTGCTCGTGTCCGCAACATCGCCACTGTCGGCCAGCGCGACGCTGCAGTCGGCGCAGGGCAAGGTCATCGCGATCCTGCTCGCGTTCATGTTGCTCGCCGCCGTCGTGGGCTGGCTGTTGTCGCGGGTGACGACGCGTCCGCTCGCGGAGCTCAGCGACGCGGCCATCGACGTCGCCAACGGGCGGCTCGACACGCACATCGAGGTGCGCAGCAAGGACGAGATCGGCCAGCTCGCGCTGGCCTTCAACACGATGACCGACGAGCTGCGCACGTATATCCAGGCGTTGCAGGACAGCCGCGACGAGCTCAAGCGCAACCTCATGCGACTCGGCGACACGCTGTCGAGCACGCACGACCTGAAGCGCATGCTCGCGGTGATCCTCGAGACCGCGATGGTCACCATCCGGGCCGAGGCGGGCTCGGTGATGCTGTTCACCGCCAACCAGGACGAGCTCTACCTCAAGGTCGGCCGCGGCCTGGATGGTCGGCTGCCCGGCGGCACGGCGCGAATCGCGGTGGGCGACGGTGTTGCCGGGGCCGTCGCGGCCAACGGCGAGGCGATCCACGGCTGCGTTGGCGACGCGCCCGACGAGTTGCGGCTCGCGCCCGGCGAGCCGAACGCGGACAGCATCGTCTCGGTCCCGTTGAAGAGCCAGGGTCGCGTCATCGGCGTACTGAACCTCTACGACCGTGTCGACGCCGACGAGTTCGAGGACGCCGACGTCGCGACGATCCGCTCGTTCGCGAACCAGGCAACGGTTGCCGTCGACAATGTGCTGCTGCACCAGGAGGCGCAGCGGCTGTCGATCACGGACGGCCTGACGGGGCTGTGGAACTACCGGTTCTTCCAGCTGCGCTTCGACTCCGAAATCGAGCGGGCCAGCCGCTTCGGCCGGCCCCTCGCGCTGCTCATCCTCGACCTCGACAAGTTCAAGGCGGTCAACGACGCCCACGGCCACCAGCGCGGTGACGCCGTGCTCGTCGAGCTCGCCGCGCGCATCAAGGGCGCGATCCGCGAGGTCGACATCCTCGCCCGCTACGGCGGCGAGGAGTTCGTGCTGGTCTTGCCCGAAACCGACCTCGACGGCGCGCAGCAGACCGCAGCGAAGGTCACCGAGGTCGTTCGGCAGCGCCGCTTCGGTAGCGCGGACGAAGAGCCGCTGCGCATCACGATCTCCATCGGGGTTGCGGTCTATCCCGACCATGGCCGAAGCGCCGAGGCACTAGTCCGCAGCGCCGACGTAGCGCTCTACGACGCGAAGCGCGCGGGTCGCGACCGCTACGCCGTGGCCGCCACGGGCGCGGACACCTCGCGCAGTGCCGCCAACGGCCGCGGGGAGCCGGGAGTCGCCACGGAGGACCTGCGGGCGCTCGGCTCGGTGCTAGGCGCCGACGCCGAAGAGCGCGACACCGACCTTGACGGACGCACCGGCGACGGGGTTACTGACGTCGAGGCCGCCGCCGCGTCCGGCTGACGACGCCGCGCGGCGCTCGCCTCGCTCGTTATCGTGCCGCGCATGCCGGGTCCCGTTCGCAAAGCGGTCATCCCCGCTGCCGGGTTGGGAACGCGATTCCTCCCGTTCACGAAGGCGACCCCGAAGGAGATGCTCCCGGTCGTCGACACCCCCGCGATCCAGTACATCGTGGAGGAGGCAGCCGCCGCGGGGCTGCGCGACGTCATCGTCGTTACCGGTCGCGGGAAACGGCCGCTTGAGGACCACTTCGACGCGGCGCCGGAGCTCGAGGCGGCGCTCAGCGCGAAGGGCGACGACACCCGCCTCGCCATCGTCCGCGCGACCAACGACCTCGCGCAGATGCACTTCGTACGACAGCGCGAGCCGCGCGGGCTCGGCCACGCGGTGCTCTGTGCCGCGGAACACGTCGGCGACGAGGCCTTCGCCGTCCTTCTAGGCGACGACCTCATCGACCCGCGCGACGCGCTGCTACGCCGCATGCTGGACGTGCAGGCGGCGCGGGGCGGCAGCGCCGTCGCCCTCGTCAAGATGCCACACGACCAGATCAGCCTCTACGGCTCGGCCGCGGTGTCCGCGACGGACGAGCCGGACGTGCTGCGGCTGAGTGACCTCGTCGAGAAGCCCGCACCGGCCGACGCGCCGAGCGACTACGCGGTCGTCGGCCGCTACGTCCTCGCGCCCTCGATCTTCGACGCGATCCGCGAAACGCAGCCCGGCCGCGGCGGCGAGATTCAGCTCACCGACGCCATCCGCGAGCTCAGCCACGTCGAGCCCGTGCACGGTGTCGTCTTCACCGGTCGCCGGTACGACACCGGTGACCGCGCCGACTACCTCCGCACCGTCGTACGGCTGGCGGTCGAGCGACCAGACCTCGGGCCTGACTTCCTCGCGTGGTTGCGGGAATTCGTTGCGGAGCACCCCGAGGAGCCGACGTCGCGGTGATCTCGGTCGATGAGCATCTCGACCGCGTGCTGACCACGGTGCACGTGCTCGAACCCATCGACCTGCAGCTGCTGGACGCGCACGGCTGTGTTCTCGCTGCGGACGTCACGTCGGCGACCGCGGTTCCGGCGCATGACATCGCGGCCGTCGACGGCTACGCCGTGCGGGTCGGAGACCTGCGCGCCGCGACACCGGAGAGCCCGGTCGAGATCCCCGTCATCGGCGACGTCAGCGGTGACGCACCGCTGCTGTCCGTGCAACCGGGACTGAGCGCGCGCATCACGCGCGGCAGCCGGGTCCCCGCCGGCGCGGACGCCGTGGTGCCGACCGAGTGGACCGATGGCGGCACGGCGCGCGTGCGCGTCTCTTACCGGCCTGAGGCGCGCGCGTTCATCACCGCCGCGGGCAGCGACATCCGGGCCGGCGAGGTGCTGCTGCGCGCGGGCACGGTGTTGGCCGCCGGTCAGGTCGGGCTGCTCGCTGCCATCGGTCGGCGCAGCGTCCCGGCGTACCCACGGCCCCGCGTGGTCGTCGTCACCGCGGGCGGCGACGACGAGTCGGCCCGCAACGATGCGACGTCGCATGCGCTCACCGGTGCCGCCATCGAGGCGGGCGCCGTCGGCTACCACGTCGGGACGGTCGCGGCTGACGCGCGTGGGTTCAGCGACACCATCGAGGACCACCTCATCCAGGCCGACGTCGTTGTCGTCGCGGTCGGCGCTGGTCGCGGCTTCTCCGTCGTAAACCACGTGCTCGGCCAGCTCGGCACCGTGCGGTTCGCCGACGTCGCCATCTCGCCAGGGCCGCGACAGGGGTTCGGGACGATCGGTCCGGACGCAACACCGATCTTCGTCGTTCCCGACGACCTCGTCGGCGCGCTCGTGTCGTTTGAGGTGTTCGTGCGCCCCACGTTGCGGCGGATGCTCGGCGCGCGCGTGATCGCGCGGCCGCAGATCAGCGCGGCGATCAGCCAGCGCATCTCGTCGGTCCCCGGTCGGCGACACTTCGTGCCGGTCTACGTCGAGCGGCAGGCGAGCGGGTGGACGGCCCGGCTCGCGCCGGGCGCGACATCGGCGGTCGGTGCCCTCGCGACCGCGAACGCGTTGGCGGTGATCCCCGACGCCGCCGCCGACGTGGCCGCCGGAGTAGCCGTCACGACGTGGCTGCTCGAGCGACGCGGTCGATAGCGAGCCGACAGAACACGCTCGAGCCGCCTGAAAACCCGCGCCACGACACGCGGCATTCCCGGCGCGTCGGTGCTTCGTCGTAGCGCATTGCGCGGCTACCGTCGGTGCAACCGAAGCGAAGCACCGGGGGCACGATGCGAAACGCGCCTTCGCGAACCAGCCGAGGAGAGCACCGCTGAGCGGGTTCTTGGTCCTCGTTCTCGTCGGCCTGTGGCTGGCGGTGCTGATCCCGATGTGGCTGCGCAACCACGACGCGGCCGCCGAGATCCGTTCGGTCGAAGGGTTCTCGGCCGCGATGCGCACGCTGTCGCGGCGCACGTCCGGCGTCTGCGCGGCCGGCCGCTACGTCGTCCGCCCCGTCCGCGGCGGGCTCGGCGCCGCCGACGTCACGGTCACCGGGGCAGCCGCGCGCCGTCGCTCGAACGTCGAGCTGCTCCGCCGTAAGCAGCGCCTCGCGCAGCTCGTGGCGGTCGCCGGCCTGACTTTCCTGCTGGCCATCGCCGTCGGCGGGCTGCTCACCTGGGTGCATGTCGCGGTTGACGTCGCGCTCCTCGGCTACGTCGGCTGGTTGCGCCAGCAGCGGCTCGCGGAGCTTGACCGCGTGCGGCGCGCCCGTCGCGAGGCGCTCTTGGCACGCGAGGCCGAACAACGCCTCGCCTACGAGCAGCGCACGATGGCCGAGCGGGCCGAGTCGCCGCTGGGCCGGGTCGTCGACCTCACTCGCGCCGGTCGCGACGAGGACGACTACGAGGAGCGGCGCGTCGTCGGCGGGTGAGTTTCCCGGCGTAATCCGCGTTCGACCGCTTTGGTACCTTGTCGGGCCGTCGCCAGGGGGTGTAGCTCAGCCTGGCAGAGCGCCTCCCTCGCACGGAGGAAGTCAGGGGTTCGAATCCCCTCACCTCCACCCCGCGTGTTCGACCGCAAGATCGTGACCTGCTCGTTACCGAGTGTTCAGCTGTCCGATTGGCACGCCGGAGCGCGCTCCCGCTATCGTCTGCGCTGCCCTTTTGCCCTCGGTCGCAACTGCCGCGTGTCCCCGGCATCAAGAAATGATTTATCGCGACCGAAATTGCAATAGGCACAAAGCACGCGTTAGCACAAAAAATGGCGGTGACGGTCGTTGCTCCACGTGATCAGGATCGTTAACGTCAAGAAGTTCGAGTTTGCCTGAGTGGGTAGCGGGCAGACGCACCGCACGGCGGCCGACCAGTCGTCGTAGTCAGCGTGGCGAGACACAGGAGACTTCGGTGAAGAAGACCCTCGCGGTTCTTTCCGCAATTGGCGTGGCCGTCTTGGCCGTTCCATTTGCCGGTCCGGCGCAGGCGCAAGTGCC
>JBHELW010000209.1:0-12412 GCA_046262915.1 Mycobacteriales bacterium
ACGTTCATGACGTCGTCGACGCGGCCGAGCAGCCACAGGTCGCCGTCGTCGTCTCGCTTCGCCCCGTCGCCGGCGAAGTAGCGACCCGGGTAACGCGACCAGTACGTCTCGCGGTAGCGCTCGTCATCGCCCCAGATGCCGCGGAGCATCGACGGCCAGGGCTCGGTCAGAACGAGGTAGCCGCCGCCGCCATTCGGGACCGATTTGCCGTCAGTGTCGACAACGTCCGCGGCGACGCCCGGGAACGGCGTCATCGCGGCGCCCGGCTTCGCCTCTGTGACTCCCGGCAGCGGTGTGATCATGATCGCGCCGGTCTCCGTCTGCCACCACGTGTCGACGACCGGGCAGCGGTCACCGCCAATGACCCGCCGGTACCACATCCAGGCCTCGGGGTTGATCGGCTCACCGACCGAGCCGAGCACGCGCAACGACGACAGGTCGTGGCTCGCCGGGAACTCCTCGCCCCATTTCATGAAGGTGCGGATCGCGGTCGGTGCGGTGTAGAGGATCGTCACGCCGTAGCGCTCGATGATCGACCACCAGCGGTCCTTGTCCGGGAAGTCCGGCGTGCCCTCGTACATCACCGACGTCGCGCCGTTGGCGAGCGGGCCGTAGACGATGTAGCTGTGGCCGGTCACCCAACCGATGTCCGCCGCGCACCAGTACGTGTCGCGCTCGGCCTTGTGGTCGAAGACCAGCCGATGCGTCGCTGAGACGCCAGTGAGGTAGCCGCCCGTCGTGTGCAGGATGCCCTTGGGCTTCGCCGTCGTGCCGCTGGTGTAGAGGATGAACAGTGGGTGCTCCGCATCGAACGCCTTTGCCTCGTGGGCGTCCGGCTGCCGGTCGACGACGTCGTGCCACCACACGTCACGGCCCGCGACGACGCGGACGTCTTGCTCGGTACGCCGGACCATCAGCACCGTGCGGACGTCGGCGCAGGACTCCAGCGCGGCGTCGACGGCGTCCTTCAGCGCGACGGTCGCGCCGCGTCGCCACCCGCCGTCAGCGGTGATGACGACGCGCGCGTCGGCGTCCTGGATGCGGCTCGCGAGCGCCTCCGCGGAGAACCCCCCGAAGACCACCGAGTGCGGCGCCCCGATGCGCGCGCACGCGAGCATCGCTACTGCGGTCTCGGGGATCATCGGCATGTAGATCGCGACCCGGTCGCCCGCGATGACGCCCAGCTCGGTGAGCGCGTTGGCGGCGCGGCACACGTCGCGCTGCAGCTCGGCGTAGGTGATCGTCCGCGTGTCGCCGGGCTCGCCCTCCCAGTGGAAGGCGACCTTCTCGCCGAACCCCGCCGCGACGTGGCGGTCGACGCAGTTCACCGCGACGTTGAGCCGCCCGCCGACGAACCACTTCGCGTACGGCGAGTCCCACTGCAGCGCGGTATCCCAACGGCGCGACCACTGCAGCCACCCGGCCTGCCGCTCCCAGAACCCGACCGGATCCGCGGCGGCCTCGGCGTAGATCTGGGGTTGCGCGTTGGCGTCGGCGGCGAGCTGCGGCGGCGACGGGAAACGCCGCTCCTCGTGCAGCAGGTTCGAAAGCCCTGGCTCGCTCATTGCTTGATTGTCCCGCGCGGCGCATCCCCGCGCCCCGGACCGCGAACGGCGCTCCAGCCTCGAGGGTTGGAGCGCCGCCGTGTCACGACCGGCCGGTTACCAAGGCGTGCACCGTGTCTCGTCGTACCGCGCGGTCTGGCCGCCCGTTCGACGTGCCTCCCGAGGCTGGTCGCACGTGGGTGCTCGGTCAGTTGTGACGAGTCCGCAGGCTGCGGAGGAACGGCGCCGCCCGAGCCCGAGGTCCCGTACCGCGAGTTCTACGCCCATCGCCAGGCCGTGGGAAGCCCCCAATCGCGTGACTACGCCGTGCCGCACGGTCACGCCGGGCGGCGCCACCACTGGCGGTCCCGATGCGTGCGGCTGTACCACGCCCAACCGAGCGCGGCGGCGCCCACCGCGGCGCCGGCGATGACCGCGCGCTGCCGCGGCAGCGCCCGGATTCGCGCCCGCAGCGAGACCGGCCGGGTGAAGCGCAGCACCGGCCAGCCGCGCTCGGCCGCAACCGTGCGCAACCCCTTGTCCGGGTTGACGACGTACGGGTGCCCGACGACGTCGAGCATCGGGAGGTCGGTCATCGAGTCGCTGTAGGCGTAGCACTCCGCGAGGTCGTAGCCGGCCCGATCCGCCAGCTCGCGGATCGCGGTCGCCTTCGCTTCGCCGTAGGCGTAGAACTCGAGCTCGCCGGTGTACTTGCCGTCTACGACGACCGCGCGCGAGCCGATCGCCAGATCGGCGCCGACCATCTCGCCGATGCCCTCGACGATCTCCTGGCCGGAGCTCGACACGATGACGACGTCGCGGCCTGCGGCGTGGTGTTCCTCGATGAGCGTCACGGCTTCGTCGTAGACGAGCGGGTCGACGATGTCGTGCAGCGTTTCCGCGACGACGTCCTTGACCTGCTGGGCGTCCCAGCCGCGGGACAGCTCCTGCAGGTAGGCACGCATCCGGTCCATCTGGCTCTCGTCCGCGCCGCCGAGCAGGTACACGAGCTGGGCATACGTGCTCGTCAGGACCGCGCGACGCGTGATCAGGCCGCCGTGGTAGAACGGCCGGCCCATCGCGAGCGTGCTCGACTTCGCGATGACGGTCTTGTCGAGGTCGAAGAACGCTGCGGCGCGGGCCATGATCATCAACAGTACGGCTGCGCCGTGTTGTCGGGGTGTTGGTTTAGCCCGTGTGGCGTCGGGGATGACGCGCCACGGAAAGACTCGTTCGGCTCACCCCCCCGAGCTGAGCGACGCGACGACCCCCGCTACCCCCCCCGGCGGGGGTCGTCCCACGTCCGGAGCGGTTTTTCCACAGATCCGGGCGCGGCGCGATCTCGCGGTCGTGGCGTGGTGACGCTGGCTCCGACCAGCCGTCGCCGCGCAGGGGGAGTCGTGCGCCGTCCACTCGTCGTCACCGCAGATCCGCAGCTGCTCGACGACCTACTGCGACTGGCCGCCGCCGCAGGCGCCGAGGTCGATGTCGCGCCCGACGCGGTTGGTGCCCGCGCCGTGTGGGCTGGCGCGCCAGCAGTTGTCGTCGGAGAAGACGTCGCGGATCAGCTGGTCGCCGCCCGCCTGGCCCGGCGCGCGGCGGGGGTGGTTCTCGTTGGTCACGACCGCGACGACGCGCGCCTGTGGCGGCGCGCGGTGGCGCTCGGCGTGCAAAACGTCGTGACCCTGCCGGAGGCGGAGCCCTGGCTGGTCGACTTCCTCGCCGATGCCGCGGAACCGTCGGTCGGCGGGCGCGTCGTCAGCGTCATCGGCGGGCGGGGTGGGGCCGGAGCGACCACCCTCGCCGTCGCGCTGGCGGTCACCGCTGCGACCGCCGATCCCGTGATCCTCATCGACGCCGACCCCTACGGCGGCGGCATCGACCTGGCCCTAGGCGTCGAGGACCTTCCGGGGCTCCGCTGGCCCGACCTCGCGGAGTCGCGCGGCCGCATCGCGGGCGGCGACCTGCTGGGCGCGCTGCCCCGACGTAACGGCGTATCAGTGCTGTCGTGGGACCGCGGGGACGTGGTCCCGATTTCGGTCGACGCCACCGCGACAGTGATCGCCGCGGCGCGTCGGGTGTCGGCGTTGGTTGTGGTCGACATGCGACGCGCGTTCGACGACGTCGCGCGACTGCTGCTGTCGCAGACCGACGTCACGCTGCTTGTGGTGCCCGCCGAGGTGCGGGCATGCGCGGCGGCGAGCCGCGTCGCGCTGGCCACGGACGCGCAATGCCGAGACGTACGCGTCGTTGCGCGGTTGCCGGCGCCCGGCCGCATGCACCCATCTCAGGTTGCGGACGCGCTGGGCGTTCCACTGCTTGGCGTATTTCGCGACGACCCCCGGCTGCGCCGCGCGGCGGAGCGCGGGGAGCCACCGTTGGACACCCGTCGTGGCGCGCTCAGCGTGCTCTGTCGTCGCATCCTCGCCGAGGTGCGCCGCGCGACAAGTGCCGACCTCGCCGCGTGACGGGTTCGGGCACGCCCGTGCCGTCGGATGTCGACCGCGTCCGCGCGCGGCTCGTCAGCAGCGGTGGCGACGTGTCGCCGGCGCGCGTTGCCGCGGCACTGCGGGCGGAGCGTGGGCTCCGCGGCGACCCGGACCCGCTCGCAACCACGCAGGTGATCCAGGACGAGGTGACCGGTGCGGGTCCCCTCGCGTCACTGCTGCGCGAGCCAGGAGTCACCGACGTATTGGTCAACGCGCCCGGCGATGTCTGGGTCGACCGCGGGCACGGCCTCGAGCGAGCGAGCGTGTCGTTTGCGAACGACGCGGCAGTGCGGCAGACCGTGCAGCGGCTGATCGCGCGCAGCGGCCGGCGGCTTGACGCGGCGCAGCCCTGGGTCGACGTCCGGCTCGAAGACGGCACCCGGCTGCACGCGATCCTGCCCCCGCTCGCCACGCGGGCGACGTGTGTCTCCCTCCGCGTGCCGCGTCGGCGTGCGTTCACGCTCCCCGACCTGGAAGCCGCCGGATCGGTGGCGCCCGCGATGGCGCACGTGCTGCGCGCGGTGGTCGGCGCGCGCCTGGCCGTCGTCGTATCAGGCGGTACGGGCACGGGCAAGACGACGTTGCTCTCGACACTGCTCGGCCTGGTCGACGAGCGGGAACGGATCGTCGTCGTCGAGGACGCTGCGGAGCTGCGGCCCGACCGGCCGCACGTCGTGACGCTCGAGTCCCGCCCACGCAACGTCGAGGGAGCCGGCGAGGTGACGCTGCGCGACCTCGTTCGGCAGGCACTGCGCATGCGGCCGGACCGGCTGGTCGTCGGCGAGGTGCGCGGCGCCGAGGTGGTCGAGATGCTCGCGGCACTCAACACGGGTCACGACGGTGGCATGACGACGGTGCACGCGAACGAGCCGGCGGACGTGCCCGCGCGGTTCGAGGCACTCGCGGCAACAGCCGGGTTGAGCCGCGAGGCTCTGCACTCGCAGCTCGCCGCCGCGCTGGACGTCTGCGTCCACCTGCAGCGGGACCGTGCTGGGCTGCGCCGCGTCGCGGTGGTGTCCGTTGCGCAGCGCGGCGCCGCCGGCGACGTTTCCTTCGTTCCCGCATTTGTCGACGTGCCGGATCGCGGCCCAGCGCGCCGCGCCGGAGCCACGACGCTCGCGCGGCGACTCGCCGCCCGCGGCATCGCCTGGCCCGCGCCGCGCCGATGACGCTCGCCGTCGCGGCTCTCGTCGCTGCGGCGATATTGGCCGCGACTCCGGCTGAGCAGCGTTACCGCCGCCAGGTCCTCCCGCGGACGTCGCGGTTGGCCTCGGCCACGGATCCGCGCGCACGCTCTCGCCTGCTGCGCGCGGTCGCGGCTCGGGTCGCCCGGCGGAGCGCTGACCCCAGCGCGCTGGCACACCAGCTTGTGTCGGTGTCCGCGGAGCTGCGGGCCGGTGGCGACCCAGCGACGGCGCTTGCGGACGCGGCGCGTGCGTTGCCGGAGCCGCTGGGTGGCGCGTTGAGCCACGCCGCCGCGGCTGCGCGGCTCGGCGCGTCGCCGTCGGCCGTGCTCAGCGATGTTGCCGCGACGGCTCAGTTCTCCGGCGACACGGCCCGCGAGCTTGCCGCCATCGCGGCCTGCTGGTCGGTAACTGAGGAGACCGGCGCTGGGCTCGCGGGCGCGCTGGAGCGCCTAGCGCAGGGACTGCTCGCGACGCATCGCATGCGGGCAGAGGTCCGCGCGCAGCTCGCCGGACCGCGGGCAACGGCCTCGGTGCTCGCCGCACTGCCGCTGGTCGGTCTTGCTCTGGGTGCGGCCCTCGGCGCGGCCCCGCTGCGTTTCCTGCTCGGTGGTCCGGTCGGCCTGCTGTGCCTCGTCGCCGGACTCGGCTTGGACGTCGCGGGCATGGCCTGGACGCGGCACCTCCTGCGGCACGCGCTGGCGAGTTGCTGACGCCATGACCCCAGCCGCGGCGGGCGCCGCATGCGCGACGGCAGCGGCGGTGTGCTGTGCCCTGGGCGGTCGGTCACCTGCGGAGCGGCTGCGCGCGGCGCTGACTGGCGTCCGCGGCCCGGCGGACCCGCGACCGGGGAGCGTCGGCCCGGCGCAACACCACTGGCTGGAGCGGGGCGCACTCGCGCTCGGCGCTGCCGGAGCATTCGCACTTGTCGGAGGACCCGTTGGTGTTGTCGTCGCCGCGGCGACTGCGGTGGCCCTTCGGCTTTTCTTCGCGCGCGCGGAGCCGCGCGCGGCGCGTGACCGTCGCACAGCAGCCGAGCGGCAGCTGCCGCTGCTCGCGGACCTGCTCAGTGCCGCCATCAGTGCGGGCAACGGCGCCACTGACGTGCTGCCCCGCGTCGCGCACGCGCTCGGCCCGCCGGTCGACGACGTGCTTGTCCGCGTAGGTCACGCGCTCGCGCTTGGTACGCCGGCGCGAGATGCCTGGGAGCCGCTCGTCGTCTGCACGGCGGCGGCGGCGTCGCTCGTCCGCGCCGTCGTCCGCTCGACCGAAGTCGGCTCGTCGCTCGCACCCGCGCTCGACGCGATCGCGGCGGAGCTCCGCCGTAGCCGCCAAGTCGCGGGCGAGGCGGCGGCCCGGCGCGCCGGCGTCATTGCGGTTCTGCCGCTAGGGCTGTGCTTCTTGCCGGCCTTCGTCTTGTTGACAGTCGTCCCGCTCGTTAGCGGGCTGTTCCTCGCGGGCGTGGTGGGTTGATCGCGGTCCACAGATCCTCGCGACGTGTCAACGGGCGCGCTCCGCGGCTCGACAGTGAGCGGGCCGGGCGACCGCTCGGTCCGCAGGCGCCGGACGTCGCCGGAGAGAGAGGTCACGATGCGTCGGGTCAGAGAGCTCGCGAGTTCGGCAGATGCCGGGATGGCGACCGCCGAGTACGCCGTCGCGACGGTCGCGGCGTGTGGTTTCGGCGGCATCCTCTACAAGCTGCTGACGAGCGAGACCGTCCAGCACCTGATCGAGCGCGTCATCACCAAGGCGCTCAGCACGCTCTTCTAACTGCGCGCTGTGCGGCAGGGCGGCCGCCCGGCCCTCCCGACCGGGCGGCACTGCGCTCTAGGCGTCGATGGGCGCTAGACGTCGATGCGCGTGAGCTCCGCGCGGGTGCCCACCTTCAGTCGCAGACATCCGCCGTCGGCGGCGCGTGCCTCAACCTTGCCAAGGTCGGTGGCTCGCGCGTCGACGCCGTCAATGCGGTAGGTCTCGGAACGACGGAAGCACGGCTCGCCATCGTCCGTGCTGGCGAGCGATGGGTTCGGCTCGAAGAGCACGACGTAGTAGAGCGGCCGCTGGATGAACCGCTGCCGCGCGGTCGCGACCTGCGCCCACCGCGCGTCGATCGCGCCGCTGCCCGCCGACCGGTGCGCATCGAGCGCCTGCGCCAACGCGTGCGAGCGGTCGACCCGCGGCGCGCGTACGCCGTAGGGCAGCAGGCTCAGAACCGCCAACGTCGCGACGCCGACGGCGAGACCGGCCGCGGCTATCGCGGCGTGCCGTTCGGCTCGCCAGGTCGCCGCTGCCGACCGCACCAGGCTGGTCGCCGCGATGCCAAGCAGGGCGAAGCTCGGGTAGGGCGGGACTCCCGGGAGGGTCCACACCCACGTCCACCAGGCCAGGACGGCCACGCCCGCGGCGCGGATCCCCTTTGGCCGGGTCGCGTCGATCGCGAGCACAAACGCCGCAATGAGGCCGAGGAAATACAGCCCCAATGCCGGCCCGACCACGCCGACGAGGCAGACGAACCACAGTGCCTGCCAGCGCGGCCGGGCCCGCGCCCGCGTGTCGTCCACAGTGATCAGTGTCGCAGCGGAGCAGTCCACAAAGTTGCGACGAGTGCGCGCGGCGGTCCCGCGCGGCGCGAGCCTCGGTGTTCGCGACTCGTGGCAGTGCGTGAGGAGTGGCCAATGGAAGAGCGAGGGTCGGCAACCGCGGAGCTCGCCGTCGCGTTCCCATCGCTGCTCGTCGTCCTCGGCGTCGCCCTGTGGATGATCGGTGTCGCGACGACGCAGCTGAGGTGCGCAGATGCCGCGCGGGCGGGTGCGCGGGCCGCCGCGCGCGGTGAGAGCGACGCAGCCGTGCGCGCGCGAGCCGCGGCGGCAACGGGCCTACGCGGTGCTGCCGTACGTATCCAACGCGTTGGTGGCGACGTGGTCGTCGACGTGCGCGCGCCCGCCCGAGCGCCCGGCGGAGTACTGCGTCGCGTCGTGCCGGTCGTGCACCTGCATGCCATCGCTCGAGCCGCCGCCGAGGATCTCGCGGATGTGCCGTAGGCCCGCCGCGCCGGCCGATGAGCAGGGCGCCGCAACCGTGCTTGTCGCCGTTCTCGCCGCGGTCGTTCTCGGCGCGGCGGTGGCCGGCGTCGCACTCGCGGGCGTCGCGACTGCGCATGCTCGGGCCAGCACGGCAGCGGACTTCGCGGCCTTGGCAGCTGTCACTCGCGCGGACACCGGCGCGGTTGCCTGTCGTGAGGCGGAACGGGTGACGTCGGCAAATGGCGGCGTGCTCGTGTCGTGCACGGCTCGCGGCGGCGTTGCGTCGGTGCGGGTGTCCGTGCGGCTGCGCGGCTGGTTATCCCGCCTCGGAGCGGTCTTCGCCGACGCGCGCGCCGGCCGCCTCGGGGCCCGTGGCGACTGGTGACGTTCGTGCCGTGGTGCGTGGTTCGTCACACCGCGCGCCGTGAGTCCGAACCACAGCGCGCCGATGTAGCGTCGCGCGGGAACCTGCGTCACCCGCGCTCGTTGTACCGGGTGCGCAATCCCGACCAGCACGCGACCCGATGGAGTGACGCCGACCGTGGAGCCGTCGTTCGCGCCACCGCCGACCCCGCAGCATCCGCGCCCGGCGCGCAAGTTGCTTGGCGACTCGCTGCGCCGCCCCGGCGGGCGCCGTGCCCTGTCGGTGCTGTCGCTCGTGCTCGCGCTGGCCGGCGTCGGGATGTTCGCCTACCCGTTCGCGACCGACCTCTACTCCTCGCGCCTCCAGCAGCGGCTGCGCGACCGTTTCGACGATCCGGACTTCAAGGAGGCCTACCGCCTGCGCCAGATCGGCGTCGGGGAAGGTCTCACCCGGCTGCGCATCCCGAAGTTCGGGCTCTCGGTCCTCGTCGTAGAGGGCACGACGACGGCGGCGCTGAAGGCCGGTGCCGGGCACTACCTCGACACCCCGCTCCCGTGCGAGGCCGGAAACGTCGGCATTGCCGGCCACCGGACGACGTACGGTCGCCCCTTTAACCGGCTCGGCGAGATGAAACCGGGCGACGAGGTCTTCCTCGACACGCCGTTCGAGACGTGCCGCTACGTCGCGGCAGTGAGCTTCGACGGACTGCCCAACCCGCACCCGGTCCGGCCGAACGACTTCCACGTCGTGGCCAGGCCGCCGACGGCCGGCGAGCACTGGCTGACGCTCACGACCTGCCACCCCAAGGGCAGCGCGAAGCAGCGCCTGGTCCTGCGTCTCACGCTCGCCGAGGTGCTTCCGCTCCAGCGGGGCTAGCCAGTAACCAAATGCGCCCCGGCGCGTTGTTACCGGCAGATAGTCAACTTTTGCCGCGCGCCAGACGATGATCACTGCGGGCGCCGCGCGGCGACAGCGATGGCGCGACTTCGTAGAGGCGGTAGCAGTGTCGGGGTACTGGAAGCGCGCGCTCGCGGCGATGCCCGTGGCGCTCGTTATCGCCCCCTTTGCGGTTCTCTCGGCGAGCTCACCCGCCGCGGCCGCGAGCGGCACGATCACCAGCCCGTCGAGCGGCACGACGGTCCGTAGCAACCAGTTCGTCCACATCGCCGCCCAGGTGCACTTCACGAGCACCGACCGCAGCTCCGTGACGCTCTACCTGCAGGCGCCCGACGGCGGCGCGGCGCACGCGCTGCGCACCCAGGCGGCGCCGAGCGGGTTCAACGGTGGCGACTACACGCTCGACTACGACTTCAACACCGCGTGCCCCAACTGGCCCGGTGCCAACTGCAGCGGCTACCACCCGGCGATCAACGGGGTCTACACCGTGACTCTGGCCGGCGGCGCGAGCGCGTCGCGCGAGTTCACGCTCGCCGTACCGCCCGCGGTCCCCACCGGCGTCGTCGCCGACGTCACGGGTCAGACGCAGATCACCGTGCGCTGGAACCGCAACACCGAGTCAGACATCACGTCCTACGACGTGTTCGCCGGCGACGGCTCGCTGCTCGCCGGCGCGCTGTCGCCCAACACAACCTCCTACGTCGTCAACTACCCGAGCCAGGGCTACGGCGGCCAGCACTCCTTCACCGTCCGGGCCAGCCGCGCGGCCTGCCGGGGCTGCTCCCAGCAGATCCCGTCGGCGCAGTCCGGTGCGGCGAGCGCGACGCTGACCGAGCCGACGCCCACCCCGACCCCGTCAGAGGACCCCAGCCAGACACCGGACGACGGGTCTGGCTCACCCGACCCCGGACAGTCGGGCGACCCGGGCAGCGGTTCGACCACGGACCCGAATGGCCAGCCGACCGATCCCGCGGCGGGTGACCCCGGCACGGGCAGTGGCGGTGGCGGCGGCACCGACCCGCGCAACGGCGGCACCGGCAACACCGGAACCACGTCTGGGTCGACGAACAACAACGCTGGCGCGCCCGCCGCGCAGCTCGCCGCTCGGCGTAACGCCGCGGCACTGGCGGCCAAGCAGCGCCAGCTGTTCGCGTCGACATTCCGCTCATTCGCCCCGAAGCTCGGCCTGCCGAAGCTCCCGCCGCTGCCGTCGTTCGCCCCGCCGACCGTCGCGCCGGAGGACCAGGCGTTCAAGCCGACGCTGCCCTACCAGCCGCAGTCGGTGCAGCGCTCGCGCGCGACCAAGCCGATCGCGCAGTTCGAAGACGTCGTCAGCAAGGTCTTCGAGGGCCGGCGGCTCTGGCGCTCGATCGCGGTCTCGCTGCTCTTCCTGCTGCTCGCCGCGCACATGCAGCTGTGGCTGCGCACGTCGGCGCGGCGCTACTACTAACCCGAGCTCTGCGCGCGTCGCCTGGCACTCGGCGGCGTCGCCGCCCCCTGGGCGGCCGCCTGCGGCGTCGGTGCCTCGGTGCCGGCCGCTGCGGCCTGGGTGCGTCGCGCCCGCTCGACCTCGGACCGGAGCCGGCGGTTCTCGGCCTGTAGCGAGGTGAGGGCGTCGCGCGTTTCGCGCGCGGCTCGCCGCTGGTCTCGCGCCGCCTGCCAGCTGTGCCGCAGGCCCCCGACGATCATCGCCACCCCGAGCGCGAACACGAACGCGGTGATGACGCCTCCGACGTAGAGGGTGCCGAGCGCCACTTCGGTCGTGCGGTTGAACGCCTCGATCTCGTAGGTCCCGGTATTGCTGACCACGACCTCGATCGCGAGTGCGGCGCTAGCCGCCGTCAGGAGCAAGCCGAGCAGCAACACCTGGAGCCTCCTACGGCGGTCCGCCTCGTCGGATGTCTACCCTCGCGCCGCGGCCAGCACCGCGTCCAGCAGCCGGACCGCGCCGGGCTTGTCGAGCGGCTGGTTTCCGTTGCCGCACTTGGGCGACTGCACGCACGACGGGCAGCCCGTCTCGCACCGGCAGCTGGCGATCGCGTCCCGGGTCGCGCGCAGATGCTTCTCGCCGGCGACGTACCCCCGCTCCGCGAAGCCAGCGCCGCCGGGGTGGCCGTCGTAGATGAAGACGGTCGTCCGCTCGGTGTCCTCGTGCAGCGCAGTCGAGACACCACCGATGTCCCAGCGATCGCAGGTGGCGAAAAGCGGCAACAGGCCGATGCCGGCGTGCTCGGCCGCATGCGCGGCGCCCGGCACGTCGGCCCATCCGACACCACTGCGGGCGAGCAGCTCCGGAGTCAGCGTGTACCAGACGGCGCGGGTGCGCAGCTCGCGCGGCGGCAGCGTCAGCGGCTCTTCGCCGAGCACCTCGCCGGTGAAGATGCGCTTCTTCAGGTAGCCCACGACCTGGTTCGTCACGTCGACGACGCCGAAGTGCAGCGACGCCTCGCCCCAGTCCATCGAGCGCAGCGTCTCGACGATGCGGATGTCGGTGATGTCCTGGGCGGAGGTCGTGTAGTCCGGCGTCTCTGGCGCGACGAGCGCAACGCCGCGGTCGAGGTCGAGCCGGCGTACGACGAAGCTGTCGCCTTGGTGCAGGTAGACCGCGCCGTCGTGCACCGTCGTATGCGACGCCGAAGCGTCCACGGTGCCGAGCAGCCGTCCGGTCGCCTCCTCGACGACGCGTACCGGCGCACCGCCGACGCCTCTGATGTCGGCAAGGTCGGTGGCGCGCTCGCGGCGTGTCCAGTACCAACCGGTCGGTCGATGTCGCAGCAGGCCGCGACGGACGAGGTCGGCGAGCAGGTCGGGCGTCGTCGGACCGAAGAGCTCGATGTCACCGGGCTCGGCCAACGGCAGCTCGGCCGCAGCCGCGCAGAGGTGCGGGCCGAGCACGTACGGGTTGTCCGGG
>JBHELW010000210.1:0-7475 GCA_046262915.1 Mycobacteriales bacterium
GCGTCCCGACGATCGCGACGAGCTGCGCACCGACGACCGCGAGATCAGCCGGGCCGCGCATCCAGAGCGCGATAGGTGGGCCGAGCTCGCACCGCTCCAGGTCCGCGAGCGCCGACGGCCAATCGGAATCACCCGGACAGATGAGTCGGCCGCCGAGACGCGCGATGAGAGCGAGGTCAGCCTCCGGACGGGCCGCGCGCGCTCGCGCCGCGAGTCGCGCGCGCAACGCAGCCGGTACGTCGCCCGACCGCGCGCGCAGCCGTGCCCACGCGTCGACCGCGCCGTGGCTGCGGACGAACGCAATCGCCTCGACGTCTGACGACTCGACGACGCGGGTAAGCGCTGCGCGGGCGACGCGCTCCTCGTCCCCCACTCGCGACGTCATGCCGCCGCCATCAGCTTCAGAGCCAGCGCTTCGTCGATCTCGTCGTTGCCCGGGCGCTCGCGGTCGGCCAGATCGGCGAGCGTCCACGCCACGCGGAGCACGCGATCGAACCCGCGCGCGGTCAACGCGCCGTTCTCGAGTGCGCGCGCGGCCTTCGACAGGTCGCCGCGACGCGGCGGCCACCGGCGGCGGAGCTCTCGCCCGGGCACCTCGGCGTTCGTCCGCCACGGCGTGCCCGCGAGGCGAGCCGACGCCCGCACGCGCGCCTGCGCGACCCGCGCGGCGACGATTGCCGACGGCTCCGCCGACCGGTCCGTCAGCAGGTCCGCGCGCGACACGGCGTAGAGCACGACCTGCATGTCGATGCGGTCGAGCAGGGGTCCCGACAGCCGACCGAGGTAGCGGCGACGCGCGGTCGAGCTGCACGTGCAGCGCAGCGCGCCCTGCGTCGAATTGGCGCACGGGCACGGGTTGGCCGCCAGGACGAGGGTGAACTTCGCGGGGTAGCGCGTCGTCGCACCGGACCGGGCGATGCTGATGACGCCGGACTCCAGCGGCTGCCGCAGTGCGTCGAGCACTCCGGACGCGAACTCCGGCGCCTCATCGAGGAGCAGCACTCCGAAGTGCGCCAAGCTGGCCTCTCCGGGTTTCGCGTAACCGCTGCCGCCCCCGACCAGCGCCGCGACCGTCGCGGTGTGATGCGGGCTGCGAAACGGTGCCGTCGTGATCAGGGGGCAGTCGGCCGGCAACGTGCCCGCAACCGAGTGCACCGCGGTCACTTCGAGCGCGGCCTCGAACTCGAGCGCGGGCAGCAGGCTCGGCAGCCGCTCGGCGAGCATCGTCTTGCCGGCGCCGGGTGGACCCAGCAGGTAGAGGTGGTGGCCACCGGCGGCCGCGACCTCGAGAGCGCGCCGGCCCTGCGGCTGGCCGAGGACGTCGGCGAGGTCTGGCAGCGGATCGGTCCGGACGCGCGCCGCGGCGCTCCGCTCGCCTTGTTGATTGCCTGGACTTGCGAGGGGGTCTGGCGATTCCAACGGCGGCTCGCCGCGCAACAGCCGCAGCAGGTCGCGCAGGTCGCGCACACCATGGACGCGCACGCCGGGGACGAGCTCGGCTTCGGCGACGTTGCCGTGCGGAACGACGATCCGTTCGATGCCAGCACGGCTAGCCGCGAGGACCGCGGGCAGGATCCCGCGTGCCCGCCGCACCCGTCCGTCCAGTGCGAGCTCGCCGAGGACGACGACGCCGGCGAGCGCCGTGGCCGGCACGACCCCCGCCGCGGCGAGCACAGCTGCAGCCATGGCGACGTCGAACCCGCTGCCGCTCTTGCGCAGCGTCGCTGGCGACAGGCCAACGGTCAGCCGCCGGCTCGGCCAGCTCTCACCGGAGTTGACGATCGCGGCGCGGATCCGATCGCGTGCCTCCGCGAGCGCCGCATCGGGCAGGCCGATGAGCGTGAAGCAGGGCAGTCCGTCCGCAAGGTCGGCCTCGACCTCGACGAGATGACCGTCGACCCCGACGACGGCGACACCGAGCGCACGCGCGAGCGTCATCAGAACGCATCCCGCAGGTGCACGACGTGCGCCGCACCCACGCGCGAACGCAGCACCGAGACGACGTCGAAGCGCAGCCGGCCGCGCGCGTTTTCGTGGTGGTCGAGCCAGCGCACCGCCAGCGCGCGCAGACGTCGCGCCTTGACGGGCGATACGGCCTCAGCGGGCTCGCCGAACCGTGTCGATGAGCGCGTCTTGACCTCGACGAAGACGGTCGTGTCGCCGTCGCGCGCGACGATGTCGAGCTCGCCCTCGGCGCAACGCCAGTTGCGGTCGAGCACCAAGAAACCCTGCTCGACGAGATGACGCGTTGCGACATCCTCGCCGTAGCGCCCAACGCCGTCTTTTGCTCGCACCCCGCGGACGCTAGGAGCGGCGCATCACCCGCTGCGCGCGGCGGCGGAAACTGTGGACGGAAGTCGATTGGGGCGGACCGCCGGGGCGCTACGCCGAGCCGGCCGAGGAGCTACGCCGATCCGCTTAGGTCGCCGGCTCGCCGTCCGGCTTGCCCGGCTGGGCAAGTGCGGTCTGCGGCGCAACCTCGGGCGCCTGCTCCGACGTACCCCGCGCGGCGAAGACGTCCGGCGCGAGCGTGCCCGGCTCGCCCGCGAGGTTGCCGGGTGCCGGCACGGTCGCGCCGCCGCCGGCGTGCGCGGCTATGGCGTCGACGCCGTCTTTGGTGTCGTCGTCGGAATGGCTCGGCGACGGCGGCATCGGCTCCGCATCGCCCTGGTTGGCGGCCGGCGAGTCACCGGCCATCCGGCCGTGCTCGTGCTCATGCTCGTGCTCGTGCTCGTGCTCGTGCTCGGTCAATTGCGTCCCCAGCTGACAGGGCGCATTCCTTCCGGACCGTCCGGCAGCTCCGAGACGCGCGGGCTCGGCTCGACCAGCTCGTCGCCGCCGCCCGCGGGTTCCTCGACGCCCTCGCCGCTCTCCCGCACGTTGCCGTGCACGTCCTCTGCGCTCTCGCCGTTCTCCGTCGGAACGTCGTCAGGGTCGGTCTCTGGGCTCACCGTCACGGCGACCTCCTCGCCTGGGCTACGTCGGTAGCCCTACCCGGTTCGGACGGGAACGACGCGTGTTCAGCCGAGCAACGCCCACACAAGAAGACCGCCGATGACGATGACGCCCGAGATGAGGATGGCGATGTCCGTGGTCTTTGGGCCGCGGTAGCGCCGCGTTGCGTTGAACCCCACGGCTAGCCGCCGAGCTGCAGGTCGCTCTTGGCCAGCTCCTCGACATTGACGTCTTTGAAGGTGACGACCCGCACGTTCTTCACGAAGCGCGCCGGCCGGTACATGTCCCAGACCCAGGCGTCGCTCATCGTGAGCTCGAAGAACACCTCGCCATCCGCGTTACGCACCTGCAGGTCCACGGCGTTCGCAAGATAGAACCGGCGCTCGGTCTCGACGACGTAGGTGAACAGCCCGACGACGTCGCGGTACTCGCGATAGAGCTGCAGCTCCATCTCGGTTTCGTACTTCTCGAGGTCCTCGGCGCTCACGGCTGCTCTCCCAACGCGGCGAACACCAGCGCGTCGGCCGCGCCCTCATCGACGGTGTCGTCCACGGCATCGACCTCGAGCCCCGTGAGGTCGAGCTCGTCGAAGCCGTCGGCATCGCCGCTCGCCACCCCGCGGAACGACAGCCGGTGCTGCTCGCACGGCCCGTGCGCGCGCAAGGCCGCGTAGTGCTCACGCGTGCGGTAGCCCTTGTGCCGCGCGAAGTTGTACGCCGGGAAGCGGTCGTGCATCTCGACCATGATGCGGTCGCGGGTGACCTTCGCGACGACCGACGCCGCGGCGATGCACGCCGCGACGAGGTCGCCCTTCCAGACCGCCAACCCGGGCACGCCGAGGCCGCCGACGGGGAAGCCGTCGGTGAGGACGTAGTCGGGTTCCGGCCGCAGCGCGCTGAGCGCGCGGCGCAACGCGATGACGTTGCACCGATGCAGCCCAACAGCGTCGATCTCGGTGCACTCGACCACGACGACCGACCAGGACAAGGCGCGCCTGGTGACCTGGCGGTAGACGCGCTCGCGCGCCGCAGGCGTCAGCAGCTTGGAGTCGGCGAGCTCCGGCACCTGGCCGCGCTTGCCTTCCGGGAGCGCCACCGCCGCGGCGACGAGTGGTCCGGCGAACGCGCCCCGACCGGCCTCGTCTGCCCCGGCGATCACCGAGAACCCGCGGCGGCGCAGCGCGCGCTCGTAGCCGTAGAGGCCCGCGTCCCGGCGTACGGCCTGGGGACGGCCCGGAGTGCTGACGGTCACGGCCGTGCTAGCGCCGCGACCGGGTGCAGGTCGCGCTGATCGCCGCGTCGCGCGCTGCGAAAAGCCCCCGGCCGCACGTCTGGCGGAGCACCATCGCGTCGCGCGCGTCGGCGTTGGTCCCGCCCTTCGCCGAGCACTTGTCCGCGCACGCGTCGCTGTAGGCGACGAGCACCCGCCCGTCGGAGTCGACGGTGATGTCGTTGAAGTCGAGCATCTGGCGGAAGTCGCATTTGTCCGTGCGCGCCGAGCCGGGCGCGAGTCCGAGCATGTGCACGCAGCCGCGGTTGATGAGGTTGTGCGGCGTCGCGTTCGTGACGGTCCATGTCTTGCCGGCGTCGTAGGTCGTGGCGACGTAGAGGTACCAGTCGCCACGGAACGAGTTGTCCTGGTCGTTGCCGATGCCGCGCGTGCCGATGAACGCGAACGCCGCGCGATTGTCGTCGCCGACGATGACCTCGGGGAACTGCACGTTGTGCAACCCGAGCGGCGTGCTCACGTCGACGGGCGTGCTCCACGTCTTGCCGTGGTCGCGGCTGGTCGCGATCATCGCGGCCGTCCGGTCGCCGCCGTAGGTGTCGCTGGGATTGCTGCCGTCCTGCCAGCCGAAGTAGAGCGTGCCCTTCGGGCCGACCGCGACCGACGGGTCGGACTCGTCGGGGTTCTGCGCCGAGACCGGACCGAGGCGCACCTCCCAGGTCGCGCCGTTGTTCTCGCTGACCGTCAGGCTCGGGCGGCCGCCCGCGAACTCGCTGTTCGAGAAGTTGTTCGTCGTCGGCACGCCGCCGCAACCCTTCAACGGCAGGTACGCCGTGCCGTCGGGACCGACGCGCACGTGCCCGTGCAGCGCGGAACAGGCTCCGCCGTAGGGGTCGCCGATGAGGTTCGCAGGCGTGTTCGCCACCGGGACCGCGGGAGCGAAGGTGACGCCGCCGTCGAGGCTCACCGAGCACTGGCCGTTGAACGCGTCCTGCGCGCAGTAGTACACCGCACCGTCGTAGGTCGCCGGTGTCGCGGTGAGCGGCGCATGCAGCGGACCGACGCCGACCGTCTGATGGTCGACGGCGGCCCCGGCGCCGCAGCCGCTGGACTGGTTCCAGCCCTCGCCGGCGTCATCGGTGAAGGCCATGATCGAGCACGCCAACGCGAGGTAGGACACGAAGGTCCGGCCCGTGCGCGGGTCTGTCACCAAGATGGTGTCGAGGGTGTTCGGTGACGTCGGCGGCGTGACTTTTGCGCGGACCATCGCGCCGCTGTCGGTCCAGCGCAGCCGCAGCGTCGTGAGGCCGGCCGCATACATCGTCGCGTGATGCTTCGGGTCGAAGCCGATCGACGGCTCGGCGCCGCGGAACTTCAGGTTGTACTCGCGGTAGGTGGGTGCGGAGCGTGTGGTGACGCGCGCAGCAGCCGCAAACGCGGGCACGAACCCCGCGAGTGCGGCGGTCGCGGCCACGACCGTCGTACGACGGACGAAGCGGCGCGAGCGTGGCACAGGAGCTCCGGCAGATGGGGGGCGACCCAAGAGGTCGGCCGCAGTCTACGGCGGCGCGCTGGCGACCTCGGCCGCGCCGAGCCAGCCACCGACGACGTCAGCAAGGCCTTCGGGGAACACGACCTCGTCGGTCACGCGCAGCTCGTCGCGGCTCCACCAACGGTGCTGGTCGATCGTCTCGGCCTCGTAGTTGGCGAACCCGCTCACGTCGACCGCGCCGCCCGGCACGCGCGCGCAGTAGTAGACCTCGTGCACGACAAGGTGGCGGTTCAGGAAGTCGAACTCGCAGTCCCGCTGCAGCACTGGGCCGGCGAGATCAGTGAGCACGATGCCCGTCTCCTCCGCGACCTCGCGCCGCGCACCGTCTGCTGGCGACTCCCCTGGCTCGAGTCCCCCGCCCGGGGTGAACCACCAATAGCCGTCGTCTGGTCGCGCTGGGTCACGACCGCGGAAGAGCAGCACGCGGTCCTGGTCGTCGACGAGCAGGACGCGCGCCGCGGTCCGGCGTACGACCTCCACGGGGCGGTCAGCCAGCGGTGCGCAGGCGACGGCGGCGGCGCCGGGTCAGCGGCAGCGCGATGGCGAGGCCGAGCATGCTGGGCAAGGCTCGGACACCGGTGCCCTCGAAGGTCGGTGGCACCTTGAGCGACTTGCCGTGCGAGACCGGCCAGATGACGACGAACGCCCGCCCGATCACCTTGTTGGCCGGGACCGTGCCGTGGTCGCGCGAGTCGCTCGACTGGGAGCGGTGGTCGCCCATGACCCAGAGCTTCCCCGGCTCGACCTTCGTCGGCGGGAACTGGCGCGGCGGGTTGTCGTTCTCGAACACATACGGCTCGATGAGCTCTTGGCCGTTGACGGTCACGTGGCCGTTCGTGCAGCAGGCGACCGTGTCGCCCGGCACACCGATGACGCGCTTGATGAAGTCGCGCTCGCCAGGCGCCCCGAGGCCGACCGCGCTGCCGATGCCGCGCAGCACGCGCTGGATCGGGTTGTGCGGTTTGGCCACAACGATCTCGGGGTCGAACGAGTTGAGGCCGTTGAAGACGACGACCTCGCCGCGGTGGATGTCGCGGAAGCGGTAGACGAGCTTGTTGACGAGCACCCGGTCGCCGACGAGCAGCGTGCGCTCCATCGACCCCGACGGGATGTAGAACGCCTGGACAAGGAACGCCTTGATGATGAGCGCGAGCAGGAACGCCACGACGATGAGAAAGGGCAGCTCGCGGAAGAACCCGCGCTTCTTCTTCGCTGCGGGAGCCGCGACGGTGGCGTCCGCGACGACGTCTCGTCCCGGAGCCGCGGTCGCGGCCTCCGTCGACCGGTCAGTCATCGTCGCTCCGCTATCTGTCGGGTGCCCGCAGCGTAGCTAGCGAACGACGGGAGCCTCGCGCTTCTCCTTGATCTTCGCGGCCTTGCCGCGCAGGTCGCGCAGGTAGTACAGCTTCGCCCGCCGCACGTCGCCGCGGGTGACGACCTCGATCTTGCTGAGGATCGGCGAGTGCACCGGGAACGTGCGCTCGACGCCGACGCCGAAGCTCACCTTGCGCACGGTGAACGTCTCGCGCACGCCGCCGCCCTGGCGACGGATCACCACACCCTGGAACATCTGCACGCGCTCGCGGTTGCCCTCGACGACGCGGACGTGCACCTTGACGGTGTCGCCCGGCCGGAACTCGGGAATGTCGCTGCGCAGGCTGGCGGCGTCGAGCTCGTCGAGGGTGTGCATCGTCGGATCGCTTTCGGCAAGCGCGCGGCAACCGCGCGGGGTCGAGGTGAG
>JBHELW010000211.1:0-4251 GCA_046262915.1 Mycobacteriales bacterium
TTCCGCGGGCTGCCGGACGACCGCTGCCAGTGCCCCCACTGGGGCGTGGTGCAAACGGGCAGCATCAGCTTCCGGTTCGCGGACCGCACCGAGACCTACGTCGCCGGCGACGCGTACTACGCACCACCGGGGCACACGCCCGTCGTCACCAGCGGCACTGAGGTCGTCGAGTTCAGCCCGACGGAGGCATTGGCCGCGACCATGGCCGTTCTCGAGGCCAACCTCGCCGCCGCAGGAGCGTCGGCATGACCGCGCCCACGATCACCCTGGACGAGGCACGCGCGCACGCGCTCGCGGAGAAGCTCATCGAGTTCCTCGAGACCGGCGAGCCGCCGGACGCGCTATTCGCGCCAGACGTGTTCTGCGACTTCACGATGCCGACCTGGCGGTTGCAGGCGTCCGGTAGCGAGGGCACCATCGCGCTGCGCCGCGCTGGCCACCCCGGTGCCGGCAAGGTGCCGCGGTGGCGGTTCGACCCGATTCCGACCGGGTTCGTGCTCGAGATCGAGGAAGCCTGGGACGACGACGGCGAGCACTGGACCTGCCGCGAGCTGTTCCGCGCCGACACCAGTGACGCCGGCATCACCCAGCTCTCGGTCTACTGCACCGGTGACTGGGACGCCGCGCGGCGACGTGAGCACGCGGCCGCCGTAACGCTCATCCGTCCCTAATCGGCCAAGGCGGTCGCGCCGCTCCTACGCTGCACGCATGGGGGTGGTTCAGGACGCCTCGTTCGCGGAGGCGGCACGCACCTCGTACGACGCCTTCGTCGTAGCGCGTGCCGCCAACGACGCGGATGCCATGGCCGCGGCGGCGCTGCGGCTCGCGTCGCTGCAGCACTTCGGTGGCCCGGGCGGTCGAACGCCGGCGCTGTTGCACGAGGCGTACTTGGCGGCAGCTGACGTCCCCATCACCCGCGCGCGGCTTGCCGCCGCGTTGGCGCGGTCGTGGGTTTACGGCAACGACGCCGCCCGCGGTGCGCCGTTCGCGCTCGAGGCGGTGGAGCTCGCGACGGACGCCGGCGACCCGATCGTGCTCGCCGACGCCCTCGACGCGCAGCTCGCGACGAGCTGGGGACCGGACGACCTCGCGGAGCGGCTGCACGTCACCGCGCGGCTGCAAGACGCGGCGGCGCACGTCGACGACGTACGGACGCGGATGGATGCGCACCTGTGGCGGCTGACGACCGCACTGGAGACGCTCGATGTCACGGGCGTGCACCGACAGCTCTCCGCGCTCGACCTGCTCGCCGACGAGACGGGGTCCCGGCTCGTCCGCTACTTCGCGCTGACGCGACGCGCGATGCACGCGACGCTGGTAGGCAACCTCGACGCGTGCCGCGAGCTGGTCGAGACCGCCTACGCACTCGGCGCGGACATCGGCGTCGTCGACGCGTTCGCCGTCTACCACGCACAGCTCGGCGAGATCGCACGTCACGCCAACGACGTCCGCTTCCTCACCGGCGAGGCGGCGCTGGCGGAGGACTATGCGGTGCGCAACGGGATCCAGTCGCTCGCCGCCGAGGCCGCCGTGTTCGCCCTGCAGGCAGGCGACACCGAACGTGCCTCGAAGCTCGTCCTGCAGGTCGCCGGCGGTGGCTTCGACGTCGTCGCCCACGACGTCGATTGGCTGCTCACGGTCACGAAGACGACCGAGGCCGCGGCGGGCCTCGGGTTGGCCGACATCGCCCGCGCCGGCATGACGCTGCTGGCCCCGTACGCCGGGCGCTGCGTCGTCAACGCGGGCGCAGTCGTGTGCGTCGGTGTCGTCGAGGACTACCTCTGGCATGCCGCGGTCGTCGTGGGCGATCCCCGCGCGGGCGAGTGGCGTTCCGCGGCCGCAACGGCGTACCGAAGACTGGGCGCGCCGTGGTGGCTAAGGCGCGTGTCGGCACCGCAGGGCGACCACGCCGTGCCGGTCGCAGCCGAGCCTGGGCCTGCCGTGCGCACGGTCGAGCTGCGGCGATTGCCTGGGCGCGCCGTGTGGTCGGTCGGCCCGGCGGACGACGCGCGGCTGCTGCCCGACATGAAGGGCCTGCACTACATCGGCGCGCTGTTGCAGCGGCCCGATGCCGAGATAGCCGCACTCGACCTGTCCGCGATGGTCGCCGGTCACGGCACGACCCTCAGCGAGGGCGACGTCGGCGACCGGCTCGATCGGCTGGCGCTGACGACCTACCGGAACCGCTTGCGCGATATCGACGAGGAGCTCGACGAAGCGCAGTCGTGGCGCGACCCGGCTCGGGTCGAAAGGATTGAGAAGGAGCGCGAGGCGCTGCTCCGCGAACTCGCTGGCGCGACCGGGCTCGGCGGGCGGGCACGCACCATGGGCGGCACCGCCGAGCGCGCCAGGGTCGCCGTGCGCAAGGCAATCGCGACCGCGCTCGAGCGGATAGACGCGGAGGACCCGGCGACGGCCCGGCTGCTGCGCAGGACAGTGCACACCGGTAGCGTGTGCCGATACGAGCCCGACCCCGACGCGCCGGTCGACTGGCTGCTCTAGGGCGGCCCCGCCGACCGTCAGTCGAGACAGAACTCGTTTCCCTCGATGTCCCGCATCACGATGCACGACTCGTCGACGCCGTCGGCCCGCAGTAATCGCACGCGCTCCGCGCCGAGCGCGACCAGTCGTGTGCACTCAGCCTCGAGCGTGGCGAGACGCTCTTCGCCCACGAGCCCCGTGCCGACGCGCACGTCCAGATGCACGCGATTCTTGACGGCCTTCCCCTCGGGGACGCGCTGGAAGAACAGCCGCGCTCCGACGCCGGACGGATCAACGCAGGCGAACGCCGAGCCCTGACGCTCAGGCGGAAGCGAGCGATCGAACTCGTCCCACGTGGCGAAACCCTCCGGGGGTGGCGGCACGACGTAGCCCAACACGTCGCACCAGAAGCGGGCGACGCGCTCAGGTGCGGCGCAGTCGAACGTCACCTGGAACTGCCTGACCGACGCCATCGACCCACCATAGGCCCCGGGGGCGGCGGATCAGTCGGCCTGTAAGCGTCATGCCGGCGCGGGGCGTGGGTCCGTGCTGCTGGATAGCGTCGGCGCGTGCACGCGTCCCCGCCCGATCGCCCCGAAGAGTTGGGCCTAGATGGCGGGAATGCGGGCGGAGCGGTGCGGTTGGGCGACACGATCCGCAAGCCCGTCGGCTACTGGTCCGCATCCGTTGACCAGTTGCTGGGGCATCTTGCAGACGCTGGGTTCAGGGGAGCACCACGCCCGCTCGGTCGGGACCCTGAGGGCAGGCAGATCTTGTCCCTGCTCCCGGGTGAGACCGTAGGCAGCAGGAAGCCCTGGCCTCACTGGGTTCACGACGACACGACCTTGGATCAGGTCGGCGACTGGTTGCGGGACTACCACCGGGCGGTAGCGGACTTCTCGCCGGACCCGACATCGGCCTGGCGTAGCGGCGGATCGTGGTCGCCCGGTCTGGTCATCGGCCACAACGACGCGGCCCCCTACAACGCAGCCTGGCACGACGGACGGCTGCAAGGGTTCTTCGACTGGGACTTCGCCGGACCCGTCACACCGGAGTTCGATCTCGCGTTCTGCTGCATGGCATGGGTGCCGTTGCACGCGCGCCAGGTGGCGGAAGCCGAAGGCTTCCGAGACTTCGCCAGGCGTCCCCAACGATTACGAAGACTTCTCGCTGCGTACGGCTGGGAGGGTGCCGTCGAGGATCTGCGGCGGGTCATGGTGGAGGTGGTTGTTCGCCACCTCCGCGATGTCGAAGCCCTCGCCGCTGACGGGGATCCAGCCTTCCAGCGGTTGGTCCAGGACGGCGTGTTGGACTCGCTCCAGTTGGCACTTTCGGAGGTTGAGTCGGTCGAGTTGTAGTTGCTGCGGGCCCGCTACGGCGAAGTGCAGGTCAGGCCGTGGGCGGCGGATGAGTCAGCCTGTAAGCCGGGTCCTGTCCCGGCGCGAACGCCGGGGACGGCCATCCATCTACGGTCACCGTTGCCGGTGACCTCAAGCGGTCTACCCGGAGGCTCGGGCGGGCCGCCCTCGAACGCCTCCGCAGCCCCGCGGGCCGAAACCCGCGGCGCCTTTTGACCTTGCTCCGGGTGGGGTTTGCCTAGCCGCTCCGGTCACCCGGAGCGCTGGTGCGCTCTTACCGCACCGTTTCACCCTTACCGCCCGGCCGAAGCCGCGCGGCGGTCTGTTTTCTGTGGCACTGTCCCGCGGGTCACCCCGGCTGGACGTTATCCAGCACCCTGCCCTTCGGAGCCCGGACTTTCCTCGGCGGGGT
>JBHELW010000212.1:0-4348 GCA_046262915.1 Mycobacteriales bacterium
CGATGCGACGTTCTTCGAAGACGCACAGGCCGGCTATGCCGCGACGGTGTTCCACTCGTGGTTGCTCGTGATCCGCGGCACGGTACGGCGGACCGGACCGCGCGGCGTATCGCTGAACGCCAGCGGCGCGTGGGAGCTGCCGGTGTTGCGCGCCGCGTGGGACGCGGGTGGTCGCGCCGCCGTCGGGCGCGCGATGGCGCGCCCCGCCGTCGTCACGGAAGAGTCCGTGCACGGGGCAGCCGAGAGTCGTTCCACCCGTCCCGTGATGGTCAGCCCGCCCCTCGAGTGGAGCAGCGGTTTCCGACAGTCCCGCTACGCCGACATCAAGCCGGCGGGCGCTCCGGCCAGCGGTGCGCCGCGGCGGCTGTGGCACTCGAGCCCGGGCAGCTCGGGCGGCTAGGACTGCGACGATGGACGCGTGACCCGACTCGACGCGCGACGTGTCGGCCGTCGACTGCTGGGCGACAACAGCCCGCTCGTCATCCCGGCCTACCGACGACTGGTCGCCGCGCACATGACGAACGTGCTCGGCTACTGGCTCTACCTCACGGCGATGCTGACGACGGTCACCGGGCGCCTCGGTGGCGACGCGGGTGACACGTCGCGCCTAACCGCGCTCGCGACGCTGCCGCTCATCGTCTTCGCGCCGTTCACGGGGCTCGCCATCGACCGGTTCGGTCCGCGCCGCGCGCTGCGCATCGCCTACTTCGGCGCGGGTGTCGTCCTCGCCGGTGCCGCGACGGCCGACTCCGTCGCGGGTTTCAGCATCGCGGCCATCTGTCTCGCCGCGTGCGTCTCGCTGCTGCGCCCGGCGGTCTTCGGTCTGCTCGGCCGGCTCGTCCCCGATGCGCAGCTCTCGCAGGGCAATGGGCTGCTGTTCGCTTCGGCGGAGGCGGCCATCGTCATCGGACCACTGCTCGCGTTCACGCTCATCCACTTCGTCAACAGCGACGCCGCATTTATCGGTGGCGGCCTGACGCTGGTCGTCGCCGGCATGCTGCTCGGTCGGGTGCCGAACGTCGCGCCGCTCGTCACGACCGTCGGCGCCGGTTGGCGCGACCGCGCCGCCGAGCTCGTCGCTGGGGTGCGGGCGATCGCGGCCGACCGACCGAGCACGGTTGCACTGCTCGTCGTCATGACGCTGTTCGGCTACCTGGGCGTGCTGTTCTCCCTGGAGCCGGTGCTCATCGTCAACGAGCTCGGTGCGCGGCACGGCGACCTCGGGCTGATCTACGCCGCGGCCGGCGCGGGGTCGGCCGTGTCGACGGCGACCCTGGCTCGGCTGGCACCACCGCCTCGGCCGCTGCCGCGCGTGGCGCTCGCGCTCGCAACGCTGGGCGCGCTCACCATCGGCTACTCGACCTCGCCGACGCTGCTCGTCGCCGCGGGGTGGAGCGTGCTCGTCGGGCTGGCCTTCGGTTGGGTGCTCTCGCCGTCGGCAACAGTCGTCCAGCGCCGGGCGCCCAGCGTCGTCATCGGCCGGGTCATGGCGTCGTTCACGATCGTGCAGGTCGGCGCGCAAGGGCTCGCGGCGCTCGTCGTCGGCGCGGTCGCCGGGAGCAGCGTGCGGCCGTCGCTCGCGGTCACCGGGGCAGCGTGTGTCGCCGTCGGCATCACGGTCTTCCTGGGCACCCGGGGCCGTGACGAGCCACCGCCCGCGCCGGGCTCGCCGGCGGCGCGGCACGACGCGTCGCACGTCGTGGCCGGTGCCGAGATGCGCACGGCCACACCAAGTGAGCCCGCGGTGGTCGAGGGGTGAGCCGCGACCGCATCCCGCGCGTTGTCGCACCGCGACCGGCCAGCGGGGACGACGACGGGTGTCCGATCCTGCACGTCGACATGGACGCGTTCTTCGCGAGCGTCGAGGTGCGTCGCCGCCCCGAGCTCCGCGGGCGTCCGGTCATCGTCGGCGGCACGGGGTCGCGCGGTGTCGTGACGAGCGCGACGTACGAAGCGCGGGAGTTCGGCGTGCACAGCGCGATGCCGATGCTGCGCGCGCGCCGGCTCTGCCCCCAAGCGGTCGTCGTACCACCGGACTTCAGCGCCTACCAGCGCGCGTCCGCGGGCGTGCTCGAGGTCTTTCGGTCGATGACCCCGCTCGTCGAGCCGCTGTCGCTCGACGAGGCGTTTCTCGACGTGCGTGGCGCGACCCGGCGGCTGGGCTCGCCGGCGCAGATCGGTGATCTCATCCGCGCCCGGATCGCCGACGAGCAGCAGCTCACCTGCTCGGTCGGCGTCGCATCGACGAAGTTCGTTGCCAAGCTGGCGAGCACGCGGTGCAAGCCCGACGGACTCCTCGTCGTGCCCGCCGGGCGGGTTGTCGAGTTCCTGCACCCGCTGCCCGTCGCCGCGCTATGGGGAGTCGGGGAGAAGACCGAGGAGACGCTCGTCCGGCTAGGTCTGCGGACCGTCGCCGACATCGCGAACTGCCCGGAGGCGACGCTGCAGCGCGCCCTCGGTCATGCCGTGGGCTCGCATCTCTACGCGCTGGCGTGGGGCCGCGACGAGCGCCACGTCGTGCCCACCGAGCCCGACAAGTCGATCGGGGCGGAGGAAACCTTCGCCCACGACGTCGACGATCCCGACTACGTGCACCGCGAGCTGCTACGACTCTCCGAACGCACGGCGGTGCGCTTGCGCGAGTCGGGACAGGTCGGTCGCACCGTGTCGATCAAGGTGCGGTTCGCCGACTTCACGACGATCACGCGCGCGCGCACGCTGCCCGAGGCGACCGACATCGCGCAGGTGATCTACGCGACCGCGCGGCAGCTGTTCGACGCGCTCGGGTTGCAGCGCGCGCGGCTGCGTCTGGTTGGCGTGCGCGTCGAGGGCATTGCTGCTGCCGGTGGCCAGCCACACCAGCTGCAGCTCGGCGAGGACGAGCGACGCGGCTGGCGCGCGGCCGAGCAGGCCATGGACCGGGCCAGCCGACGTTTCGGTGCCGACTCCGTCCGACCCGCGGCTCTCGTCGACCTGCCGGACGGCGAGAACGGGCGCTAGGGCAGCCACGCGCGCGGGCCAACGGGAGTGGCTGGTCGCCGCGCGGGGCGCGGTCACCGCGACTACCTTTCGCGCTCCGGCGCGCGCTCGTATCCTCAGACACACGAGGGACGGCGTAGTCGTCCGGCGTGGAGGACCCAGGTGCCGCTTTCTGAGCACGAGCAGCAGTTGCTCGACCAGATCGAGCGTGCCCTCTATGCCGAGGACCCGAAGTTCGCGTCCGCCGTGCGCGCCACCGACCTCAAGAACTACCTGCGCCGACGCATCTGGCGCTCCGCGGCAATGTTCGTCGTCGGCATCGTCGTCCTCGTCGTCGGCGTGGCCGTGCAGGGCTTCTGGCTGGTGGGCGTCGCGGGGTTCGCGCTGATGCTCGTCGCGTCGCTCGTCGTCTGGCGCAGTGTGCAACGGCTGCACGGCGGTGCCGACGCGGCGGCCGCAGACCCACGCCCGCAGCCCTCCCGCGTGCGGCCGCACGAGTCCTGGACGTCGCGGATCGAGGAACGCTGGAAGCGCCGCTGGGACGACCGCGACCGCTGATCTAGCCGGTCGGCACGATTACACCTATGTTGTCGCCGATCGGACAGACCGCTCGTGGTGCGCTGAAGACACTTTGCGGTGTGACCAACCGGTCGCAAGTCTCGTCCCCAGAGGAGAGCGCAATGAGCGACAACGAGGACCTCACCCGGACCGAGTCGTCCGCCGTAGCGGACGAGGCTGCGGACGTCGACGACGTCGAAGGTCACGGCCTGAAGGAAGTGGCCGCCGGGCTGTCCGCCGCTGCGGTGGTGGCCGGTGGCACGGCCGCGCTGATGCACGACAGTGCCTCGACCGACAGCTTGCGGGCTGGACCCAACATCACCCAGCCGGAGCCGTCGCGCATGGGTGACCGGCTCGCCGAGGCCGGGCTGCCCGCAACCAACGCCGCCAGCACGTCGTCGGCGTCCGCGACCGACACGACGCTCGCCGGTCAGGCGCCGAGCGAGACGATCGACGCGACGCGGGCAGCGCGCACCGGCTCCGGGACCGACGCTGACCTCGGTGCGGCGCCGGGTACCCGCCGGTCGACCGTTGGCCAGACGATGGACACCGCCGACCGGATGGCCGACGCGACGCTGGAGACCGCGCGCAACGTGCGCGACCGTGCGGTCGAGGATGTCAGCCGCACCGTCGACGCCAGTGGCACGGTGAGCGACACCCGCGCGACCGCGGACCGCACGGTGGCGGGCGCGAAGCAGACCGTGCAGGACACGGCGAACCGCGCCGGCGAGAAGGTGGCCTCGACCCTCAAGGTCATCGGCGACACTGCCGCGGCGGCGACCGGGACGACGACGACCAATGTGCAGGTCGG
>JBHELW010000213.1:0-1318 GCA_046262915.1 Mycobacteriales bacterium
TGCGGTTCGTCGCGGTGGCCGACAGGCGGCTGCTTCACCACAGGCGGGCACTGCGCCGCTACCTGCGGCGCGCCGGCGTCTAGCTGCCCCTTCGCCCTAGCGCGGAGCGCCCACGACCAGCACGTGCGTGCCCTGCGGGACGCTTACCCTGAGCGTCCTCCTGTCCGCCGAGCGAGCGGCCGTCACCGGGCGACCGTCGATCGTGACGGTGCGGCGCCCGCTCAGGCTCGTCGCCCGCAGCCGCACGGACGTCGGGACGCCGGCGTTGAGCCAACCGGTGACCGACCGCCGCGTATCGACCCTCATCCGGTTCAGGTCGAGGAGCTGCGACGCGTAGGAGGTGGTCAGCGAGAAGCCGTTGGCGCCTGCGTGGGCCGGCGGGTCGAGCTTCGTGTTGGTCACCTTCACGTCCGGGCCCGGCGACCAGCGCGGGTCGAAGTCCTGCAGCCCGTGACCGGTCAGGTCCCGGTTCCAGACCTGCCAGTCGACGAAGGCGGCGTCGCTGGTGGACCCGCGGGTGAAATGACCGGTGAGCTGGCTCGTGAACTTGGGCAGCTTGCCGCTCATTCGCAGGGCGGTGGCGTCCACCGTGGCTGTCGTCGCGCCGCTCGGCAGTTTGAGCTGGCTCGCCCAGTACGCGTGGTCGTGGACCAGCCCGAGCGCCGGATCCTCCGAGGCGGCGTTAAGCGTGTAGGTCACACGAGCCGGGTTCGGGTCGCGCACCTCGCGGTATCCGGTCTTGTCGAGGATCGGCACCGAGTCGTACACGAGGCCAAAGTCGTGCGCACGCCCCAGGTACTCGACGTACATCTGGCGGTAGCCGCGAGCGTCTAGGTCCTGGGCGGCCTGCCGCCCGGAGCTGATCGCCGCGGAGTCGAGCCCCGTGTCGCCGTTGACCTGGTAGTAGGGCACGTTGCGCATGTTCTCGGGGATGTCCGGCGCCCCCGGCGCGTTGTGCACCACCGCAGAGGCCAGCTCGTCGGCGTACAGCGGCGACATCGTTTGGGTCGTGCCGCCGCCCATCGACATGCCCGAGAAGATCACACGGTTCGGGTCGATGGCGTAGCGGTCGCGGTTCCGGATCGTCGCCTCGACGTCGCGCAGGTCGCGTTCGGCCGCACCGGGGAAGTCGCCGTAGTCGCCCAGCGAGGTGTAACCGCGCTGGTCCGAGCCGGCAACCATCATGTCGTTCGCGTCGGCGATCTCCTGGATGTGCTGGGTGCCTATCGGCCCGTCGGTCAGGTTGTTCTGGTTGTGCTGCGCGTAGTGCTCCACGCCGAACGACCAGACGTTCTGCTGGCAGAAGGCGCAGTGATAG
>JBHELW010000214.1:0-1542 GCA_046262915.1 Mycobacteriales bacterium
GACAACCGCGGTCAGCCCGTCGGCGACGACGACCGCCGGTCCGTCGGCCACGACCACACCCAGCGGCGGACCGACCTCCGGCACCCCCAGCGTGGGTGCCACCGCGACCCCGCCGGGCCAGACTCCGACTCCCGCGCCGACCGGAACGGCGCCGCCCGCGGGCAGCGCGAGCCCGACCGCGACAGTGACGGACACATTCACGACGTTCCCGGGGTCGCCGGACGAGGGCGGAACCGACGTCCCCGAGGCGGACGGCACAGTGGTGGACGGGACCGCCGTTGGCGACGGCGTCTTATCCGCGACTGACACCGACGTGATCGGGACGCGTGACCGCCGGTCGCCAACGCTGCCGGTGACTGGCGCGCCGATCACCGCGATGGCACTCACCGGCCTGCTCGCGCTGCTGCTCGGCGCGCTGATGCTCCAGGGGCCGAAGCCCTACGTCGGCACCCACCGCTACCGCCGCATCGCGACGGCACGCACTTAGCGCATCGGCGCCGAGGTCACGGGGACTATCGTCCGCGCGCAATGACTGGTGACCGCCAGCTGGCGGACGCGGCCGCAACGGCGTTCGGCGAGATGTGGCCGAAGTTCGTCGCCAGCTTCCCCGACGGCTGGTCGAGCTCGGCGCCGGGTTCCGTCGCGTACGTCACGGGAATCGCCGCGCCCACCCTGAACGGCGTCATCGCGACCGCACGCGACGCCGACCCCGCCGCGGTCGGCGAGGCGCTCGACGAGGTCGCGTCCCGCATGGCCAGCTACTGCATGCAGTCGCGGCCCGGTAGCGATGACGTCGATGCGCTCGCCGCGCGACGCGGCATGTCGATCGCCAACCGCGAGCCGCTGATGGTGCTCGACGACCCGGCGCGCTTGGCGGCCGCCGCGGACGTGGCTGACTTCGACGTCCGGATCCTGGCGTCCGACGAGATGCAGGCCCACCTCGACGTCTTCGTGCCGGCCTTCGAGTCGTCGATGGAGCGGCTCGCGCCGTTGCAGCGGTCGAGCGCGCTCTCCGTGCCCGGCATCTCGGCGTACGTCGGGAGCGTCCGCGGCGAGCCGGTCGCCACGGGGATGGGCGTCCGACACGACACGCACGTCGGCATCTTCAACGTCGGCACCGTGCCGGGGCACCGCGGCCGCGGCTACGGCTCGGCGCTGACCGCGCGGGCGACACTCGACGGCCTCGCGGGCGGCGCGACGTATGGCTTCCTGCAGTCCAGCGAGATGGCGCTGCACGCCTACGAGCAGCTGGGGTACCGGACCGTCGAGGAGTGGTCAGTCTGGCTCCCCGACGGTCTCGGCCCCTAGCCGCTCCTACGGATGCCTTACGGAACCAAGCGGTAGAAGCGCCAGCACGGGTGCTCGATGTCGAGGATCTCGAACCCGGCCCAGCCGGCCCGACGTACCAGGCCTTGCAACGTCGACGGGCGCATGACGGTCCCGGGCGCCTCGCAGTCCGGCACGACGCGGCTCTGCGGCAGGCACCACAGCGTGCTGATCGTCGCGAAGAACGTCTCCATCGGGTCACCCGCGGGTGGCCGG
>JBHELW010000215.1:0-18379 GCA_046262915.1 Mycobacteriales bacterium
TGTCGGCATGGGAGCGGACGCCGTGCGGTGGGCATCGCATGCCGCACGGTTCACTGGCGTCGATCTGACTGAGCGCGCCGTATCGATCACGCGCACCCGCCTCGCCTCGGCACGGCTGACGGCGGACATCCGCGTCGCGGACGCCGAGTCGCTCCCCTTCGCCGAGGGGAGCTTCGACCTCGTCTGGTCGTGGGGCGTCCTGCACCACACTCCGGACAGCGACCGCGCTCTCGCCGAGGCAGCGCGCGTCCTCCGGCCGGGCGGCCGCTACGCGGTGATGGTCTACCACCGCAGGTCATGGGTCGCGATCGCGGCGTGGGTGCGGTATTGCCTGCTTCGAGGCCGGCCGTTCGCCTCGCTGACAGATGCCGTCGCGAGAATGGAGAGCCCAGGCACGCGCGCATACACCGTCGGCGAGCTACACCGGAGGTTGGCGCCTCAGCTCGTCGACCTCTCGGTCCGCCCGGTGCTCACGCACTGGGACCGCCGTCTCGTGCCGGTCGTGGCACGCGTTCTGGGCGACCGGTTCGGCTGGTTCCTGCTAGTAGACGGCCGTCGGCGCGGATAGCGACGCCGCAGCCGCGAGCACCGCGCGCGTCGACGCGAGTGCATCCATCTCGGCACCGGCGTCGTTCGCTGTGACCAGCCCGCGGAAGGCGGCAACGGCGGGCGCGTGCCCCTTGTCCTGTACACCCGCCAAGACGCGCTCGCCGTCGACGAGCACGCGCCGGTAGTCGTCGATGACCGCGACGCTGCTACCGCCGAGAACCTCCACGTGCTCCTTCGCCGTCTTCCGCGGGCTCGCGCTGCTGTAGCCGATCGTCGCGACGGACCCGTCCCCGAAGGCCAGCGCAACGGCGAGATCGTCCGCCAGCAAGGGTTCGTCCGCGCGGCCGCCCGCGACTGCCCCCGCAGAGCTCACAGGCGAACCGACCAGCGCGGCGCACGTGTCCACGAAATGGCAGACCTCACCCAGCAGTCGGCCGCCCTGCCGCCGGTCGTGGTACCAGTGCTTCGTCGGCACCTCGCCCGCCGCGACGCGGTAGACGACCGTGAGCGGGAAGGAACGGTCCGAGAACTCGTCGCGAACCATTTGTACGGCGCGAGACCAGCGTCGGTTGTAGCCAACGAACAGCGTCCGACCGCTCCGGCGCCACGCCGCGTCAACGGCGTCCAGTTCGTCGAGGGAGAGCGCGAGCGGTTTCTCGCACCACACGTGCTTGCCCGCGTCGAGCGCTCGAACGGTGAGCTCGGCGTGGGTGTCGTGCGGCGTCGCGACGACAACGACGTCGACGTCCGGATCCTCGATGAGCTCGTCCGCCGATGTGGCGCGCGCAAAACCCGAACGTTCCGCCATCCGTCTCGCGGAGAGGCCCGACGCGGACGCGACGCCAACGAGGTTGCTGAACCCGGCGGCCTGGAAGGCCGGAAGGAGAACGCTGGTCGAGAACGCCCCGGCACCGATCCAGCCGACGCCTGGCTCGCGTAGTGCGGCAGGTGACCGTCGCAGTACGACCGCCGGCTCGCGCCTGGGCTGGTCGTGCGGGTACTCCAGTGCGATCGCCAGATACGGCTCGCGCCGCGCGTCGATCAGCTGGTACGCCGCCGCGGCGTCCGCGATCGGGAAGCGGTGCGTCACGAGGTCGCTAACCGCGAGACGTCCCGCGGCGAGCATGTCCAACACCGCCTCGAAGTTGCGACCCTCGGTCCACCTGACGTGACCGGGCGGGTAGTCGACGCCGTATTCCTCATAGACACGCTCGTAGCGACCAGGCCCGTACGAGCGGGCGAACCGTAGGGACAACTCCCTCTCGTAGAAGGGCGTGCGCGATATCTCCAGGCCGACGTCACCCACGACGACGACCTGCGCGCGGTCGCGGCACAGTGCGGGGGTCCGCTGTGCGACGGACGACGACTCCCCCGCTGCACACAGCAGCACGGCGTCCGCGCCGCGGCCGCGCGACCACGCCAGGACCCGCTTGGTCGTCGCCTCGCCCGCTTCCTTGAACGTCGTTACCCCGGCGCCGCGCGCCACGCGCAGCGGCTCAGCGGCGACGTCGATGCCGGCCACGTCGCATCCGGACGCCATCGCCAACCGCGCCGCCAGCTGGCCAATGAGGCCAAGTCCGATCACGACAACCTTCGACCCGGGCCCGACCTCGGCCAGCCGCAGCCCGTGCAAGGCGATCGACGCGATCGTCGTAAATGCGGCGTCCTCGGGAGCCACACCCTCCGGCACGACCGAGCACAACAGACCCGGCACCGATTGCCACTCGGCGTGGTTCGCCTTGCCCGCGCCACCGGTGGCGACCAGCTGGCCCGGCCGGACCCCGGCGACGGCGCTGCCCACCTCGACCGCAACGCCAGCTGCGGAGTAGCCGAGCGGCAGGTCCGTGGCGAGGCGCGCGCGGACCGTCTTCAGCGTTGAACCGATGCCCTCGGCGCGCGCCTTCTTGACGACCTGACGTACGAGGTCGGGACGTGCGCGCGCCTTGCTGACCAGGGATGACTGGGCAAGTGCGGTGACCGCGCGCTCCGTCCCTGGCGAGATCACGCTCGCGACCGTGCGGACGAGTACCTCGGTCGGAGACACGGTCGGCCGAGGCACGTCGAGCACCGTCACCGGCCCGCCCGCGATCGGTTGCACGACCTGCTTCACGCTGCGTCCTCCGCGGCAAACTCGATGCGCCCGCGCCACGGTAGCGACGCGCGAACGCGGCTCGTGAGCACGACCGCCGGCACCAGCTCGTGCCAACCGCGCGCCGCCTCCATCTGTTCGGCCGTCAACGGCGTGAGGGAACCGACCCGCAGTCGACCGACGCCGCCGCCCGGAGTCCACGTGATTCCCGGCGCGAGGTGCACGTGGGTGCGCACGTCGTGCACCCCACTGCCGCTGATGGCGTCGTCGACGACCAGCCCGACGGCCGTGAGCGACCACGTCCGCGCATGGATCGGCCGACCCGGTAGCCGCGCGTAGCCGTCATGCGAGGCCGAGAGCACCGATCGGCCGTCGCGGTCCACCGCCGTGACGCTCGTCGGGCGCGCTCGTCGCGCCGCGCGAAAGGTGCCCCACACCTCCGTGGAGTTCGCTCCGTCGACCTCGACAGTGCTGTGCGCCGCGGTACCGCGCTCGTAGGCACGACGCGCACCGGCCTCGTACGTCGACGTGCCGCACTCTCCGACGACGCACGTGTCTCCGTCGTAGAGGAGGAACCCGAGCGTGTCCGCGTGGGCATGCGCCGGCAGCTCGTCCGGGCACGGCAGCCCGACGTCAGCGATCACGTGCAGGCCGCCGCGGCGCATGATGCCGAGCCCGGTATCGGCCAGCAGCGTCAAACCGTCAGGTGCGGCGGGTCCTGGCTCGAGCGCGGCCAGCAGATCGGCGCGCATCGGGAAACCGTCGTTCAGGGGAGGCAGCGAGCCGTCCGGAGCGACGACGAGGCCGAGCCAGCGGCGCATCTCGGAGACGGCGCGTGAGAGCTCTTCCGGCACGGCGCTCGTGGCGGCCGCGAGGAGCGCATCGACGTCGATGAGGTCACCGAGTACCTGACAGTGGTACGCCGGTGATCGTTCGTAGTGGCCACCGTCGGCCAACACCTGGACCCGCAGTTCCCGCCCGAGCAGCGACACGGCTCGGCCGAGCAGCGCCTCGTCGCGAAGGAAGACACCGAGCCCGATCAGCGCCTTGAGGTCCTTCACGAGGTGGTTGCCGCCGACGTCGCGTTCCAGGTGTCGGCGCAGGAACCCAGCATGCAGCGCGAGCTGTGCTCGGAAGTCGTCGTCGATCTCCGTGCCGCGCACGAGGGGTGCGTACTGCCCACACCACGACCAGGCGCGCAGCGCCGCGACGTACGGGGACCACTCGTCCCATTGACCGAAGCGAGTGCCAGCGCACCACGAGCGGAACAGATCGCCGAACAGGCGACGCGCGTCATCCGGCGGGACTCCTTGCGTGAGCGCCCACGCCCAGTCCCAGTAGTGCAGGTGGTAGCGCCACAGCTGCGGCTTCTCGCGGTGGCGCCAGTCGCGCAGGGCGCCGCGTACACCGAGCAGGGTCACGCGCCCGGACGCCAGCTCAACCGCATCGGGCCAGCCGCGCAGCCGCGCGTCGAGGGGCTGGAACTGCCCCGGCCAGCCGGCGTCCGCCGGCGCGCGTCCTGAGAGAACAGCGCGCGCGAGGCCGGGCGCGCCTCGCACCAAGAGCCGCTGTCCGCGCAGTCGCGCGCGGTGCACGACCTGTCCAGCACGCAGGTGGCGGGCGGTGCGCGCAAGCAGCGCGAGCTCACTGCCGGTCACGACGCCAGCGCCTGCGCTTCGCCGCGAATCCCCGCTCGAAACGACCGCGGCGCGAACCCGAGGTCACGGCGCGCCTCCTCGATAGAGAACGCCTTGTCCTCGGCGAGACGCTCGAGCTGCTCAGCCTTGATGCGTGGGTGCCGAGACAGCCGCTCGTAGAGGCGTGCGGCCGCCACCGCTGGTCCGAGCGGGACCGCGACCACCACCGGCCGGCGACCTACCGCCGCAGCGGTCTCCACGACGAGCTCGCGGAACGACACGGGCTGGGGTCCGGCGATGTTGTACGTGCGACCGACCGCGCTGGCCGACTCGATCGCCGCAACCAGCGCGTCGGCGAGATCCTCGACGTGGACCGGCTGCTGAAGCCGTCGGCCGCCACCCGGCAGCGGGACTATCGGCGCCTTGCGGATCAGAGCGAGCAGCCGCGACAGGTTCCGGTCGCCCGGCGCGCCGTAGATCATCGTCGGCCGCACGATCGTCCAGTCCAGTGAGCTTTCTCGAATCATCTGCTCCGCGTCGAGCCGGACCCGCTGGCTACCGGCGGCGAGCCCCGTCGTTACGGCGGTCGTCGAAACGAACACGGCGCGCGGAATGCCGGCTTGAACCGTCGCGTCGACGATCCGCTGCGCGTGCCCGAACCCCAGTGATGTGAGGTTGAGCAATCCCTCTGCGCCGCAGGTGAACGCCGCCGCCAAGGATTCTGGCCGGTCCAGGTCACCGCGCACGGCGCGAGCACCGAGCCGCTCGACCGTCGCGGCCGCCGCATCGGAGCGGACCAGCGCGACGACGGCGTGGCGGCGCGCCGCGGCCCTGGCGAGCACCCGCTGGCCGGTGAAGCCGCTGCCACCGGTGACCAGCAGCCTCATGAAGCTGCCGATGTCACGACGTCGCGGAGGATGTCGCGGTACGTCGTCGCGAGCCGGTCGCGGTCGAAGTGCTGCTCGACGTAGCGGCGGCCGGTGCGCCCCATCGCCGCCCGCCGGTCGGGGTCCTTCGCGAGCTGCCGAACCGCCTCGGCCAGTGCCTCGGGATTCTCCGGCTCGACGACGACCGCCCCCGCCTCCTGGAGGATGCCGGCGGCCTCGCCGCGAACCGCGCCGACGACAGCCGCCTCGGCGGCGAGGTACTCGAACATCTTCGACGGGATGAACGTCGAGAACAGCGGCACGTCCCGCAGCGTGACCACGCAGACGTCGGCGGCGGCGAGCAGCGCGGGCACTTCGGCACGGGGGACCGCAGGCAGCATCGTGACGTTCGCTGCCGCGAGCTCCCGGACCCGTGCGGCGACGCGCGCCTTGTCCGCGCCCTCGCCGACGAGCGCGACATGGACCTCGGGCCCGAGCCTCGCGGCGGCATCGACGACCGTGGCGAGGCCTTGGGAGATGCCGTGCGCACCGATGTAGACGACGAGGGTCTGGTCACGCGTCGCACCAAGTCGCGCTCGCACGTCCGCGTCGGGCGCGGACCGGCGGAACGTCGCGATGTCGACGCCGTTGCGCACGGTATGGACCTTGTCCTTGGGCACGCCGCGGCGAATGAGGTCCTGGCGGAATCCTTCCGAGACGACGACGACGGCGTCGGCCGCTCGGTAGGCGGCGAGCTCGAGCCGTTCCAGGACGCCGATGAGCTGGCGGTTCCGCAGCACGCCCAGCTCGACGAAGATGGCCGGCCACAGGTCGCGGATCTCTACGACGAACCGCGCGCGCTTGAGCCGGGAGAGAAGCCACGCACCGGCGATCGAGAAGAACGTCGGCGACGACACCACAACGACGTCAGCGCGGCCGACGACGCGGCCGCCGAGGAGCACGCTCGTCACCATGAACGACAGGTGGCCGAGCGTCTTCCGCACGAAGCCTTCGTTTCGTGTGGCGTAAAGCCACGTGCGGACGACGCGGTAGCCATCCGCGCTTTCAACGCGGCGCGCGGCTGCCGCATACGCGGGATGAACGACTCCGGTCGGGTGGTTCGGCATCCCGGTCAGCACCGTGACGTCGTCGCCCGCCGCCGCCCAGGCGCGGGCCAGCTCGCTGAGCCGTGCCTGCGGTGCGCCCAGCTCGGGGGGGAAGTAGTGCGTGACCAGCAAGATCCTCATCCCGCGTGTCCGATGGGCGCTCGCCCGCGGAGCAGACGAGGCAGCTGCAGGTACGTCGTGACGACCGAGGCGATCAGCACGTCGCCGATGCCGCGCAGCCACCACGCGTGCAGTGCCAGTGCCCCAAGTGCCGACGTCAACGCCACGGTCGATGCCACGAGCGTGGTGACCTGGACATGTGACCAGCCGAGGTCGGTGAGCCGTTGGTACACGTGCGTCCGGTGAGGTAGGTGCCACGGCTCCCCCGCCCGGATACGGCGAAGCACCGTCGTCGTGGTATCAGCGAGGTAGAGCGCCAACGGAGCCACACACGCCTCAACCGGCAACCCGGCCATCAGACCGAGCGCCGCCAGGGTCGCCAGAGCAGCGCCGACTGCGTAGCTGCCGACGTCCCCTAGGAAAACCCGGGCGACCGGGACGTTCCACGGCAGGAACCCGACCATCGCGGCGGCGACCACGCTGCCCGCGAGGGTCAGCTCCCATTCCGGCCGAGCCAGCCCGAGTGCGGCGTAGGCCACCCCGGCCACCACGCCCTCGGCAGCCGAGATGCCGTTGATCCCGTCCATGAAGTTGAACACGTTCGCAAAAGCGGCAAGCCACAGCGCCCCGACAGCAAGGACTAGCACCGCGTGTGCCGGCCGGGCGGCCGAAACGACCGCCAGCGCGGCACCGGCACCCGCCAGCAGCTGCAGGCCGAAGCGCGGGAACGGCGGCACGCCGTGCAGGTCCTCGGTTAGCCCGACGACAGCGAAGAGCAGCAGCGCAGCCACAACCGCGGCCGCCGGCCGGCTGCGGGCGAACAGCGTGAACGCCATCACCGCGGACCCGACGACGCCGATCCCGCCCCCACGTGGTGTGGGCACGGTGTGCGACGAGCGCTCGGTCGGATGGTCGACCAGTCGGTGGCCGACGCCGTTGATGAGAAACGGCTGGATTGCGCAGCTGACGACAACCGCGACCGTGACCGCGCCGGCCACGTCGCCGGCCGAGGTGACTGAGCTCACAGGTGCTCGACGTACTCGCCGCGCGGAAGCACGCCGCGCGCATCCAGCACGTACGCGTGCTCGAGCAGGCCGAGGTCGAAGTCGTCGTGGTCGGTCAGCAGGACCACGTGATCGGCCGCGCTCACCTCCTCGCGTGTCAGCATGACGCGCGTGATGCGCGAGTCGGCGTGGCTCTCGACGACATGGGGATCCGCGGCGCGCACGTCGGCGCCGAGGCTGAGGAGCAGCTGCGCGACTCGGACCGCAGGCGACTCGCGTGCGTCCCCTGTGTTCTTCTTGTATGCGAGCCCCAAGACCAGGATTCGCGCGCCGTGGACGGCCCGCTGTCGCCGGTTGAGCGCGAGTGACACCCGGCGCACGAGGTAGTCCGGCATGTGGTCGTTGACGTCGTTCGCCAGCTCGACGAAGCGGAAGGCGTGCCCCAGCGCACGCTTCACCTGCCAGGACAGGTACGACGGATCGATCGGCAGGCAGTGCCCGCCCACGCCCGGGCCCGGCGTGAACCGCATGAACCCGAAAGGCTTGGTCGCGGCGGCGTCGATCGTCTCCCAGATGTCGATGCCCAGGTCGTGCGCGAACATCGCCAGCTCGTTCACCAACGCGATGTTCACGTGCCGGAACGTGTTCTCCAGCAGCTTCGCGAGCTCCGCCTCTCTGGGTGAGCGCACCACGACCGTGGTTTCGACGAGGTCGTCATAAAACGCCAGAACGGCGTCGAGGGATGCGGGGTCGATGCCGGAAACGAGCTTTGGCGTGTTGGCGAAGCCCCAGACGCGGTTGCCCGGATCGATGCGCTCCGGGCTGAAACCAACGAAGAAATCGCTGCCCGCCGTCAGGCCGGAGCCATTGGTCAGCAGCGTGCTGAAGATGCCTTCCGTTGTGCCTGGATACGTCGTCGACTCGAGGATGACGGTCGCTCCCGGCCGCAGGTATTTCGCTAGCGACTGCGCCGCTTCTTCGATGTAGGTGACGTCGGGTACTCCTTCGCGAAGTGGCGTCGGAACAGTGACCACGGCAATGTCAAAGCTCTCGCAGTGCGCCGGCTCGGTGGTCGCGACGTAGCGCCCGGTAGCGATCGCGCTGGTTAGCTCATCGTTGGAAACGTCTTCGACGTAGGAATCCCGGTCGTTTAGCCGGGCCACGCGAACCGGGTCGACGTCGTAACCGACGACGTCGTAGCCGGCCTCGACCGCGCGCATTGCAAGCGGCAGTCCCACGTAGCCCTGCCCGACCACCACCACCTTGCGTTCCGATGTCTGCGCCATGTCGTTGCCCGTCCGTGTACGAGGTTCAGGGCGTACCGGGACACGACGCTACCGTCCCGGGCATGCGGGTGATCTGCGTCGCCGGAGCGCGGCCGAACTTCATGAAGGTCAAGCCCGTGCTCGACGCGCTCGAGGCTCGCGGCGTCGAGACGGTGCTCGTGCACACCGAGCAGCACTACGACGACGCGATGAGCGCAATCTTCTTCGACGAGCTCGGCATCCGCGAACCGGACCGCTCGCTCGGGGTCGGCTCCGCGTCGCAGGCCGAGCAGACCGCGCGGGTGATGACGGCGTTCGAGCCGGTCGTCGCGGAGGTAGCACCGGACGCTGTGCTCGTCGTCGGGGATGTGAACTCCACGATGGCCTGCGCACTTGTCGCGGCAAAGTCCGGCTGCCTCGTGGGCCACGTCGAGGCCGGGCTGCGCAGCCGCGACTGGTCGATGCCGGAGGAGATCAACCGCGTCGTCACGGACCGCGTCAGTGACTTCCTCTTCGCGACGTCACCCGACGCCGTCGAAAACTTGCAAGCGGAGGGCTATCGCGCCGACCAGATCCACCTGGTCGGCAATGTGATGGTCGACACGCTGCTCGCGAACCTCCCGCGGGCGCAGGCGCGGGGACTACCCAAGTCCCTCGACATCGAGTCGGGTGGATACGCGCTCGTGACGCTGCACCGACCGGCGAACGTGGACGACCCGGCGACGCTGAATCCGATCATGGCTGCGCTGGCCGAGATCGCGCAGCGCTGCCCGGTCGTCTTCCCGGTGCACCCGCGGACGCGCGCCCAGCTAACCGCCGCCGCGCTCGGCGTGCTCCTCACCGAGCCGCTCGGCTATCTCGACTTCATCGCGCTCGAGGCCGCGGCGCGCGTCGTGCTTACGGATTCCGGCGGCGTACAAGAGGAGACGACCGTGCTCGGTGTCCCGTGCCTCACGTTGCGCGACAACACGGAGCGCCCGATCACGGTGACCGAAGGCACGAACCGCGTCGTCGGGCGCGACCCACAGGCGGTACTCCGGGCGACGTGGGACGTGTTCGAACGTCCGCCGCCGGCGCGGAAGCCGGCTCTGTGGGACGGGCACGCCGGTCAGCGGATCGCAGAGGTGCTGACCGCCCCGGCGGCCGCAGCCCAGAGCCGGCTGCGCCCGACTGACGTGACGCGCTGAGACCCCACTAGCGCCTCCGGCCGATGGGTGGGAGTGCGGGTGGCCGGCCAACGGGCAGTATCCCGGTTCAGTTATCGACGCGGACCTCCACCCGGTCGTTTACGACCAGCGGCTGCGGTCGGACCGTCGGCCGCCACCCGCCGCCAGCCGACGCTGGGTCGCGGAACCGCAGCACGATCGTCGTCGTCGAGCGCGGCTTGACCTCGACGTATGCCGAGAACACCGGATGCGTCTGCTCAACAGCAGACTCCGTCGCGATCGCGGTGCCGTCGACGACCGCGTTGAGCAGCTCCGCGCCGCGGCTCGCGTACACGGACAGGTAAAGCCGGCTCTGCCCCGGCAGGATCGGCCCGCGCGGCGCGTCCAGCCGCCCCGTGACGACCGGCGGGAGCGTCTCGGCTGGCACGCCGTTCGTCAGCCGCACTTCTACGTCGACGACACGTTGCTGGTCGCGCCGCGCGTACGCGTGATAGCGGATCTCACGGTGCAGGTAGTAGTCGAGCTTGTTTCCGCCGGCGTTCTGCGTCACGACATGCAGGAACGGCCCACCCGCGCGGTCCAGCGCGCCACCGACGGTCGTCACCTCGAGGACCGCTTGCTCTGCCGGGTGGTTGGACGCGGCGAGCAGCCGACCCTCGGCTACCGCGAGCACGAGGGCGCCGAGCAGCCGGCGGCGGTCGAGCGCGGGCGACAGCACCTTGGCGAACGCTGCCCGCGCTACCTCGGTCAGGAACTGTTTTCGCGCGGAGTCGTCGGCGGCGAACCGCGCGTAAGCGTCACGCAGCGTCAGCGCCACGACGTTGTCCGCACTGACCACCTCGCCGGACCGCAGCTGCGCAGGTCCCGTGACGCCGAGCAGGTAGGACAGCGCGACCGGATCGGTGCTCACGCTGCCGTCGACGCGGCCGCCGCCCTGGTGCGCATAGAGCGCCGTGATGATGCGATTCACCGCCGGGTAGTGCGGCGTGAGGTTCACCGCCGACCACAGGTAGTCGCCGGCGAAGCCGCGGTAGCGCGCGTCGTACTCGGGCCCCAGGTCGATGATCGGCCGGTCCGGCGACCGCAGCTCCGCGTTCGACGCGACCTTCTCCAGCGACACCACGCCGTGGTCCGCGCGCACGATCGCGTAGGAGCCGATCAGCCCGCCGGTGGCGCGCAGCTCGGCGTTGTTCTGGAAGGCGACGAAGTAGCGGCGTGGCCCGGCGACGCCGAGCATCGCGGGCGCCACGCGCGTGGCGTCGGCAAGCGTCCGAACCTGCCGGCGGAGCGCGGCTAGCTCGCGACCGACGTCGCGGTAGGCGCTGCCGACCGCCGGCAGCAGCGGCGCGGCGCGGCCGGTGATCGCCGAGTGCGCCACGGCCACCTGCCGCTCGACGCGCGCAAGCCGCCGCTCGACGCGCGCGAACACCGTGAGATCGAACCGGTTGCCCGATCCGCTGGCGTCGAGCAGCTCGTCCTTGGCGGCAAGTACGTCGGGCACGGTCGTCCGCGCCAACGCTTCCGCAGTGGCGGTGATCCGCCGGATGCCGCGCGCGTCGCGGCCGACGAGGGGCAGCCGCTCGGCGGCCCACCAAACCGGTCCGACGGTCAACGTGCGGGCCCGCCGTGCCTCGTGCTGTGCCGCGCGAAGCTCGCGCGCGGTATCAACATCGACGGGTCCTGCGAACCCCCCACGGATGGTTGCGATGCGTGCCTCGGCGCGCAGGAGCTGCGCGCGCGCGAGGAGCGTGGTCGCGACCAGCCACGCAACCGCAAGCACGACGACAGCGCTGCTGGCCCACGCGGCGCGGCGCAGCGGCATTCGCGCCGCCTACCGGATCACGGGGTCACCGTAGGCAACCGCTACCCGGGCTTGTGCGGTCGCGGGCCGGCATCGTCACCGCGGGGCGCTGCCGGTTACCCGGCGCGCGCGACTCGGGCGGGCGCACGACCTGCCTCGTTGCTGAGCGTGCGCGGCACGAGCACCGAGAGCACGTAGTTGGCGCCGCAGACGAGACCGAACGTGGCGCGTACGGATCCATCGGGGTCGGTGCGCCGCGAGGCGAGCGTCACCCACCCGCTGAAGCGGCCCCCGGAGAACGCGGCGCGCTGGAGGTAGACGACCTGCGACGGCTTGCGCGGCAGCGTGCCGGCGAGCAGCGCGATGCGACACTCGCCGGGCGAGCCCGTGAGCATGCTCACCCGCGTTTGCACGAGCACCACAACCGAGTTCGACGTGACTGGTGCCGCACCCGGGGCAACCGTCACGCGCGCATGGAGTACGACGTTGACTGGCGGCACCACGCCGAAGAACACCTGGCCGCTCTGGTCGGTCGTCGACCGGCGGACGATCACGGAGTTCGGCGTGTTGACGTTGCGCGCAAAGAGCTGGACCGCGGCGGCGGGCACGACGCAGTTGCCATTGCCGGTCACCTCGACCGCGACCGCGACGAACTCACCCGCGGTGATCGTGCGGCGGTCGGTGCGCAACCGCACTGTCGGCGAGGTCGGTGGGTAGTTGCCGCACGGCGCCGTCTGCGCGGCGGCGGTTGCAATGCCTAGTCCGGCGAGCAAAGCGGCGACACCGACCGCTACGGCGAACCACTTGCGCTGGGTCATGGCGCCTCCCTGCCGAGGTCACGGGCGGTGGTTGCGGCTCCCGAACCTTCCTGTCGTTCCCCGAACTGTCAACTCTTGAACGCGCTGGTCAGAAACGCGCGGGCGCGCGCACCGCACCGGTCAGTTCGACGCGCGACCGGCGGGTGGGCGGGCACGCCACAGTGGCGTCGACGCGGCGAGCGCTGACCGCCGTAAACCGCACGGTGCACTCACCATCCGTGGACAGCAGGTTCGCGCCGATGCCTGGCGCCAGCAGCGTCACGGCCAGAAAGCCCTCCCCGGTGCGACTCTCGCCGGCCGCGATCCGGCCGGAAATCCGGAAGCGGGCCCGCTGGCCGCCCGCCGAGCCGACGAGGTTGAGCGCCAGGCTGCGCACCTTCTCCCCCGAGGTCTGCTCCAACGAGCTGCGCGCGACCGGGTCCTGGCCCAGCACCAGCTCGTGCGGCTCCCCAGAACCGGCGACGACGCGGATCCGAGCAGCGCCCACCAGCTCGATCGTCTGCGTGCTCTCCGCCGGTAGCGGCGGGGCGGCGCCGCTGCCGATGCGAGGTGATCCGGTGGCTGACGGCAGTGGCGGCGGCCGACTGCCAGAGCGGGGGACGCTGTTGCAGGCAGCGACGAGAGCCAGCATCACCGGGGCCAGTGTGGCGCACGCGCGTCGGGTCATGGACGCTCCTTCGTTATGAGCGGCCATTCTCGCTGAGGTCCCGGTTGTTCTCGTAGTCGCGATCGGTCAACGCCTTGACGTTTACCGCCGGTAGCTCCGAATGTCCAAGGCACCCGCATCCCCGGCGGCAATACAGTCGCGACGTGAGCGTGCCGGTCGATTGACGGTCCGACTCGTCGTACGCCGAGACCTGCCGCCCGAGGACCGCGGCGCGGTCGTCGACCTGCTCAACGCCGTTGCCGACGCGGACGGCCGCCACGCGCTGTCCGAGCATGCGCTGCTGCACGTGCGGCACGGCGATGACGCCGGTGGCAGCAACGTGCTCGCCTGGGACCGCGATGCGTTGGTGGGTTACGCGCACCTCGACGAGACCGATGGGGTTCTCGGCGCCAGCGCCGAGCTTGCCGTCCACCCGGCGCACCGACGCGCGGGCGTCGCCGGTCAGCTCGTCGGGTCCCTGCTCGACATCGTCGGCGACGGCCGGCTGCGGCTCTGGGCGCACGGCACGCACCCCGGCGCGGAACGGCTCGCGGCGCGGTTCGGGTTCGAGCAGACGCGCGTGCTCTGGCAGATGCGGAGGTCACTCGGTCCCGCGATCCCCGACGCAGTGCTGCCAGCGGGCGTCACCGTGCGCACCTTCGTCGTCGGGGCCGACGAAGCTGCGTGGACGGAGCTCAACAACGCGGCGTTCGCCGACCATCCAGACCAGGGCGGCTGGGCTGTGTCCGACGTCGAGGTGCGCGAGGCCGAGCCATGGTTCGACGCGGCCGGGTTCTTCCTCGCCGAGCGCGCCGGCGTACTCGCTGGTTTTCACTGGACGAAGGTGCACGGCAGCCGCGGCGACCACGCACACGAGCCCATCGGTGAGGTCTACGTGGTTGGGGTGCACCCGAGCGAACGCGGCAACGGGCTCGGTGCCGAACTGACCCTCGTCGGGCTGCATTACCTGCGGGCCGGCGGGCTCGCGCAGGTGATGCTTTACGTCGACGAGTCGAACACGGCGGCCATCCGGCTCTACCAACGCCTGGGCTTCACGCGCTGGGATACCGACGTGACTTTCTCGCGGGTGATCGCGGCGTGACCGGCTTCCTGCTGCTCGCGGCCGCCGGGCTGCTGCTGGCGACCGGTGCGGAGCTGTTCGCGAGCAACGCGACAGGTGCGGGCCGGCGGCTCGGCGTCAGCATGCTGGCGATCGGCCTGGTGCTCGCCGGTGCGGAGCCGGAGGAGCTGTTGACCGCGGTCGTCGCCACGTTGCGTCACCATCCCGCGCTCGCCGCCGGCGACGCGGTCGGTGCGAACGTGACGATGCTGACCGCCGTACTCGGGCTGGCGGCGCTGCTCCGGCCGGTTCCCGTCGGGCGTCGGGTGCGCGAGTACGCCGGGGCGGCGGTCGTCGTCGGGCTGCTGGCGCTGATGGCGCTCGTCGATGACCGCGTGGCGCGCTCCGAGGGGCTGCTGCTCGTCGCCGGCTACGTCGTGCTGGTCGCCGTCATCTGGCGACGTGAGCACCAACCGCCGGCGTTCGGCGAGCTGGCGGAGGTGTCGGCCGCCACCGGCGATCCCGCGCCGATAGGAACCGGTGACCCCGCACCGACGCGAACCGACGACGTCACACCGGCGGGAACCGACGACCAGCCGCCCGCGACTCCGTCACGGCACCGGCCAGTGCGCCGAGTGCTGCTGGGGATCGCGCTCATGACCGTCGGCGGATGGGTCGCGGTCGCCGGCGCGGAGCGCGTCGTGACGGTGCTAGGCGTGCGGGACAGCGCGGTCGGGCTCACGTTCCTCGCGTTCGCCACAACTGCCGAGTTGTTCGCTCTCGTCGGCGCTGCGGCGCGGCGCGGGCTGGCGGAGCTCGCCGTCGCGGGCATCGTCGGCTCCGCGATCTACAACTCGACGGTCACCCTCGGTGTGGCCGCTCTCGCGCGCCCGCTGCGCGCCGATGTCCTCGGCCCGGCCGTTCTCGCCGCCGCGCTCCCGGCGGTCATCGTGGTTCTCGGCCGCCGCGGCGAGCTCCGCCGGATGGCGGGGCTGGCACTCGTCGCCGCCTACGCGGCGTACCTCTTCGTGGTCTTGCCGTAGCGGCGCCCCCGGGCTGACCCCGAGACAAAGTCTGGGGCTCGCACCGATGGCGCGCAATCACCCGCCTCCTAGCGTCGCCTGCACGAGACACCGACCCGGAGGAGGCGCACCCATGACTAGCCACGACAACACCTCGCGACGCGGAGCACGGTGGTTGCTGAGCATCGCGACGGGGCTCGTCGCGATGCCCGCCATCGTCTTTGGAGCCGGCCATGCCGCGCTCGCTGGTGGCGACCCGCCGACGGTCGACCTGCGGATCGTGCCGGACAGCCTGGTCTGGGGCTCGTGCACCGACATCACGTGCGGGTTGGATCCGGGTCCGGCGTTTTACCCGGGCAACGCGACGAGCACGGACGGCAAGCGCTTCACGCCCGACCCGTATCAGTACCCGGCGGGGCCGCTGCGGGTGCCGGTCGGCAGCAACGTGCAGTTCACCAACACGAGCTACTTCACGCACTCGGTTATGGCGTTCGCCCGTAAAGGCGGCGCGCCGCTATTCCGGTCTCCGTCGTCCGTTGAGCCGGGCCACCAGGCGCTGCTCGTGACCCGATCGTTGAAGCCTGGTGTCTACGCCTACTTCTGCACGCACCACCCCGACGGGATGTTCGGACTCATCGAGATCGTGCGCTGACGCTCACGCCGCGGCGAGGTAGAGCAGAACAGCCTTTACGCGGCGATTGACATCCCTCTCCTCAGAGAGCCCGAGCTTCGCGAAGATGGAACCGATGTGCGCTTCCACCGTCTTGACCGTGAGCACGAGCGCCGCCGCGATCGCGTCGTTGCCCTTGCCCTGCGCCATCTGCGCCAGCACCTCGTTCTCGCGGTCCGTCAATGACGACAGGCGTGACTCAGTGCCTTGCTTGCGCTGCGCGACGAGGCCCTCGACCACCTTCGGGTCGACGACCGAGCCGCCGGCGGCGACGGCGCGCACCGCGTTGACGAGCTCCTCCGCCTCGGCCACCCGCTCCTTGAGCAGGTACGCCCGCCGCGCAGTGCCGCCATCGAACAGCGCCATCGCGTACTCGGGCTCGTCGTGCTGGCTCAGAACTACGACGCCGAGCTCGGGATCGGTTTCGCGCAGCTGGTCCGCCGCACGAATGCCCTCGTCGCGGTACGACGGCGGCATCCTGATGTCTGTCACGACGACGTCCGGTGCGGTCGCTGCGACCGCCGCAAGCAGCCCGTCGAACTCTGCCGCAGTCGCGACGACTTCGACGTCGTCAGCCGCGTCGAGGAGCGCCGTGATCCCCTCGCGAGCGATGAGACTGTCCTCGGCGAGCACGACGCGGATCGGCACCGGCCGAGCGTATGTGGAACGAGCGCCGTTGCCTGCCTTTCCCGATGCGCGGGAAGATGCGGCGTGTACCTGATGCGCGCGCGGCCGGAGACGACCGCGCGGGCGCTGCTCGCGTTCGCCGTGACCGGGCTCGTCGCCAGTGTCGGCATCGACACGTACGTCGAGCTGCGGACCGACCAGGCGGGCGCCGCGCTCATCCTCGGCTCCACACTGGTCGTGACCCTGGTGCAGCTCGGCACGGCGGTGCTCGGCTACGTGATCGTCGTTCGCCGCGACGGGGCGGTGCGCCGACTCGGCTTTCTGCTCCTCGCGCTGATCACGGTCGCGACCATCTCGGCTCTTGGCGACGTGTACGGCAGCCTGTCGTGGCAGTACCTCGCGCAGCCGCTGCCGTTCGCGCGCCAGGTGGTTTGGCTCCCCTACGCGCTCGGCGACCCCGCGAGCTTCCCGCTCACGTTGCTGCTGATCCTCACCTTCCCCGACGGGCGGCTGCCGTCACGTCGCTGGCGCTACGTAGTGATCGCCCTCGCGCTCTACGGCGCCGCCTATTTCGTCGCCCTCGCGTTCGGCAACACCCCGTACTACTTCGTCTTCGGTCGATGGGTGACCGTGGCGAAGACGTTCGCGGTCGCGCCGCATTGGCTGCTGGGTCCGCTCGAGCACCTGCACCAGCTCCTTCGCGGCAAGACGCCGCGTGTCCTCATGCCGGCCGCGGTACTCGTCCTGGCCACGAAGCTGCGCGGCACGAGCGGCCGGCAGCGCCGGCAGGTCGGCGTCACGCTCATCGCCGCGGCGCTCGTCGCCCTGCTCGGGCTGTTCGGCACGCACGTCTGTGGCGTCCTGGGCTTCGACCCCGCGCCATTCACGGCACTGTGCGTGCCGACAACCGTCGCGCTCGCGTCGCTCGCGCTGCCCGCCGGCCTCGCTATCGCCGTCTTCCGCTATGACCTCTGGTCGCTCGACGTTGTCGTCAACAAGGCCCTCGTCTCCGGTGCGCTGATCGGCTTCGTGCTGGCGAGCTACGTGACGGTGGTCGTCGGCCTGGGCATCCTGATCGGCAACCGCGGGCGGCCCAACATCGCGACCTCGCTCCTCGCGACGACGCTGGTCGCGCTTGCGTTCTCCCCGGTACGCGACCGCGCGCAGCGCGCAGCGAACCGGATCGTCTACGGCGACCGTGCCACGCCGTACGAGGCGATGTCCGCCTTCGCCCGCGGGATCTCGGCATCACTCGCGCCGGACGATGTCCTGCCGCGCATGGCGGAGGCAGCCGCCCGCGGGGTCGGCGCGAGAGCGGCCCGCGTCCTGCTGCACCTGGCGGACGGCGGCGAGCACACGGCGGCCTGGCCGGAAGACGCGACGGATTGGTCATCGGCGTACGCGCTCCCGATCGTTCACGACGGCGAGCCGATCGGCGAGCTAGCGATCGTCAAGCCCCGCGGCGAACAGCTGTCCGGCGCGGAGCGAGAGCTGCTGGAAAACCTCGCATCGCAGGCCGGGCTCGCGCTACGGAACGCGCGGCTTGCGGTCGAGCTCCAGGCGCGGCTCGAGCAGATATCGGCGCAGGCGAGGGAGCTCGTGGCCTCGCGGCGGCGGATTATCGCGGCGCAGGATCACGAGCGCCGTCGGCTGGAACGCGACATCCACGACGGGGCGCAACAGCGGCTCATGGCGCTGTCGATCGCTCTCCGCCGGGCGCAAGCACGGCTGGGTGAGGACGTCCTCACCGCCGAATCTATCCTCAAGGAAGCGAGCGCCGAGCTGCACCTCGCGGTCGCCGATCTCCGCGAGCTGGCGCGTGGGATCCATCCTTCGATCCTCACCGACGAGGGGCTGAAACCGGCGATCGAATCGCTGGCAGACCGTTCACCCGTTCGGATCCGGCTGGAAATCGACGACGTCGAGCGGCTTC
>JBHELW010000216.1:0-3183 GCA_046262915.1 Mycobacteriales bacterium
CTGCTCCGCCTTTCGCCGTACTCCGAGTCTTCCGGCTGGGTCTGACAAAACTGCGCCGTCCGCCGACGCCTCTCCGCAGCCCGCGCGCGGCCGTCCTGCTGGGCCGTCGCGCGCGGGCTGGGGACAGACGGGGGACGAACGTGTGGAGTTCTTGTGTGCGCCGTGTGGATGTACGGAGACCGGCCAGCCACAACATGTTGTGCTGGGAACGACGCTACGGCGCCACATATGGCGCGTCAATGGGTTCGGCGGGCTAAATCACACCGTTGTGAGTTTGCCCAGGTCAGGAGGCTACGGCGGGCCGCCCGCGACAGCCTTCATCGGCGTGTCGCGTCCGGTCGCCGGCGAGTCAACATGGGCGCATCCGGCCGCGGCGTAGCGCCTTCGCTTGTGGAGGAAACCAGCGGCCCCGGGCCTGGGGACAACCTCCCGTCGCGAGCTCACGGCGCGGCGGTCGGCAGGTGCGGCGCCAGTCGCGCCGTAACCTCCATGAGCCACAGCGGACGTCTCCGGGGGAATTCAGATGAACAAGCGGATCGGCGCGCTGCTTGGCGCGGCCACCTGCCTTTCGATGGCGCTCTCGACCGCGCCGCACGCGGTGGTCACGGCACTCGGCCACCCGGATGCCGCGCGCATGCCGATGCCGCTGGACGACGAGAGCGGCAGAGGCGTGCGCGGCGCATCGGCACCGCGCGGGGTGCACGAGAGCAGCCTCGCGGCTGCCCGTGCCCTGGCTGCGGCGACCCGGCGTACCGACCCCGCCGTCGCCAAGGCGAAGTGGCAGCTCGTCGGCCCGAGCAACATCGGCGGCCGCACTCTCGACATCGTCCCCGACGTCAAGAAGCGCAACGTCGTCTACGCCGCGACTGCCGGCGCCGGTGTGTGGGTCAGCAGCAACGCGGGTCGCACGTTCCGCGAGGCGTGGCCGCGCGACAACGTGCAGCCGGTCGGCGCGCTGGCCATGGGCAAGAAGGGCACGCTTTACGCGGGCACCGGTGAGTCTCCCGCCGGCGGCGGCAGCATCACGTGGGGTGGCGACGGCGTCTGGCGGTCGAGCGACCGCGGCAAGACCTGGAAGCACGTCGGGCTGACGCAGACCGAGCGCATCGGCCGCATCGCGATCGACCCACGCAGCGACAACACCGTCTTCGTCGCCGCGAGTGGACCCGCGTTCCGCGGGGGCGGCCAGCGCGGCCTCTTCCGCACCCGGGACGGCGGCAAGACCTGGCAGCTCGTCCTCGCCGGAGCGAATGCGACGACCGGGGCCGTCGACGTCGCCATCGTCCCGGTCAACCCGCAGCGCGTCTTCGCCGCGATGTGGGACCGCACCCGCAGCCCGGAGCGGCGGCAGAGCGGCGGGATCGGCTCCGGCCTCTACCGCTCGACGGACGGCGGCACGACGTGGTCCGCGGTACTCCCCGTCGTACTGAGCAACAACCCTGACCTCGGCCGCATCGGTGTCGCCGTCGCGCCCAGCGACCACGACAAGGTGTACGCCACCGTCGGCGGCTACGGCGGCGTCGACTACGGCATGTGGGCCTCCGACGACGGCGGCGTGACGTTCACGCCGCAGCCAACCGTCATCCTGAGCAACGGCGTCGGCGGCAGCTCCAACAGCTGGTTCGGCCGGGTCTACGTCGATCCGAAGGACCCGACGCACGTCTACGCCACCGGCGTCGGGCTGCACGAGTCACATGACGCCGGCGCGAACTGGACCGACGTGCCCGGCATCCACGCGGACAACCACGGGATGGCGTGGGACCCGCTGGTCAAGGACCGCGTCTACGTCGGCAACGACGGCGGCTTCTACACCTCCGTCAACAACGGCCGCCGCTTCGAGCACGCCGAGTACGCGCCGTGGAGCCAGCTCTACAGCATCGACGTCGGCGAGCAGGATCCGCGCCGCGTCGTTGCCGGGCTGCAGGACAACGGCGTCATCCGCTCCTACGACAAGGACGGCGAGTTCACCGGCGAATGGGACGAGTGGGTCGGCGGCGACGGCGAAGAAGCCCGCATCAACCCGAAGAACCAGAAGATCGTCTACGGCTGCTACCAGAACGGCGCGTGCTACGTCAGTCGCAACGGCGGCAACACGACAACCGACTTCTCGACCTACATCGTGTCGACGCGCAACAACTGGTTCCAGCCGATCGAGTTCGACCCGGGCAACCCGAAGACCGTTTACACCGGCGGCGACGTCGTGAACCGGTCCGACGACGACGGTGCCACGTGGCGGCCGATCAGCCCGATCCTCAGCGCGGGCACGCCGGTAGAGCCGGACTGCAGCTACTGCGCCTACGGGACGATCACCACGATCGCCCCGTCGACGTCCGACCAGGGCACGATCATCGTCGGGACCGACGATGGCCGCGTCTGGTACACGCACGACGACGGGACCACGTGGCTGCCGTCAACCGACCCCGACCTCCCGGGGACTTGGGTGACGCGCATCGTGCTCGCCCCGGGCTCGGCGACGACCGCCTACGCGTCGTTCTCGGGCTTCCGCTCCGGACAGTTCACGCCGTACCTCATGAAGACGACCGACGGTGGCGCGAACTGGACACCTGCGACCGGCAACCTGCCGCAGGCACCGATCAACGCGATCGTGACGCTGCCGCACGCGGTCGTTGTCGGCACCGACGTCGGTGTCTTCGCGAGCAAGGACGGCGGCGGGCACTGGCTCGCGGTCGGCAACGCCCTCCCGAACGTCACCGTGACCGACCTGCGCTACCACCGTCCGAGCAAGACGCTCTACGCCGCGACGTTCGGCCGCAGCGCGTGGAAGGCGAAGCTGCCGGAGACGCTCACCCGCTGACGCCGTAACGAACCGCGGACGCGGACCCGCGACGCTACGCCGGTGAGTGCCACGCGAGCGCCGGACAGACACGGCTTGCGCACGCTCGCGGTGACCGTGTGGCTAGCGTCCCTCGCGGTCAGCGTGCTCGGCCTGGGGTGCGCCGTCGCGGCCGCGACGCTGCGCGCATTCTCCGGCATCGACGCGACCATCGGCCTGTCGTTCCCGCTGGTCGGCGCACTCATCGCCGTGAGGAGACCGACGCACCGGGTCGGGTGGCTACTGCTCGTCGGCGGACTGTGCTCGTCGTTGCAGGTGTCCGGCACTGCCTATGGCTACTACGCCGTCGTCACCCGCGGACGTGCGCTCGCGGGCGGTGACTGGGCGGC
>JBHELW010000217.1:0-1886 GCA_046262915.1 Mycobacteriales bacterium
GGCTTGGCTGCGCACCGTGCTTTCTGAGCACCCGAGGAGCGCAGCGATCTCGTGATCCGTCCGGTCCTCGTAGTAACGGAGTACGACGACCGCGCGCTGTCGTCTGCCCAGGCCCGCTAGCGCGCGCCAGGTCTCGTCGCGCTCCTCGACATCGCCCATCGCATCTCGCGGGTCGGGTGCTGCGGGGAGGTCGTCGATCAGCTCCGCGCGCTCTCGGCCGTGCCGTCGCCACCACGACACGGCGCTGCGCACAATGACGCGCCGCACGTAGGCCTCGCGTGCGTCCGCCTGGCGGATGCGCCACCAGGCGACGTAGGCCTTCGCGAGCGCGACTTGCAAGACGTCCTCGGCGGTATGACGGTCGCCAGTGACCCCGATCGCGAACCGGAGCAGCGCCGAGCCCCTCGCGGCGACGAAGCTCTCGAACTCCCGGTCGCGCCTGACTGCCATCTGCCGCCTCTCGTACCTATCCCTACGACGCGTCTACGGGCCTTGGTTGCTGCATCTGGGCCGCGAATTTCTTCACGGACCGGTCGCTAGCATGCGGGGCGCGGTTCCAATCAGCGAGGGACTCACGTGCGACTGACGGTTCTCGGCACCGGCTACCTCGGCGCGACGCACGCCGTCTGCATGGCGGAGCTCGGCTTCGAGGTCCTCGGCATCGACGTCGACGACGCGAAGATCGCGAGGCTCAACGCCGGCGAGGTGCCGTTCTTCGAGCCCGGCCTCGAGCCGCTGCTGCGCAAGAGCCTCGACAGCGGGCGCTTGCGGTTCACCACCTCCTACGCCGAGGTCGGCGACTTCGGCGACGTGCACTTCATCTGCGTCGGCACGCCGCAGAAGCAGGGCTCGTACGAGGCGGACATGCGCTACGTCGACGCGGTCGTCGGCGACCTCGCGCCGCACCTGACGCGACCGACCGTCGTCGTCGGCAAGTCGACGGTGCCGAGCGGGACCGCGGCGAGCGTCGCCGCGCGGCTCGCGAACGAAGCGCCCGCCGGCGACGGCGTCGAGCTCGTCTGGAACCCGGAGTTCCTCCGCGAAGGCTTCGCCGTAGAGGACACGCTGCATCCCGACCGCATCGTCATCGGCGTCGCCGGCGGCGGACGCGCCGAAGCCGTGATGCGCGAGGTCTACGCCTCGATGCTGTCCACCGACACCCCGTTCGTCGTCACCGACTATGCGACCGCCGAGCTCGTCAAGGTCGCCGCGAACGCGTTCCTCGCGACGAAGATCTCGTTCATCAACGCGATGGCCGAGGTCTGCGAGGTCGTGCACGCCGACGTCAAGAAGCTCTCCGAGGCACTCGGCTACGACGTGCGCATCGGTCCGCGGTTCCTGCACGCGGGGCTGGGCTTCGGCGGTGGTTGCCTGCCCAAGGACATCCGCGCCTTCATGGCCCGCGCCGAGCAGCTCGGCGTAGACCAGGCGTTGTCGTTTCTGCGCGAGGTCGACGCAATCAACCTGCGGCGCCGCGCGCGCATGGTGGACCTCGCGCACGAGCTCGTCGGCGGCGCGGACGGCAAGCGCATCGCCATCTGGGGCGCCGCGTTCAAGCCCAACTCCGACGACATCCGCGACTCCCCGGCCCTCGACGTCGCCGCAACGCTGCACGCCGAGGGCGGCGTCGTCACCGTCTACGACCCGGCCGCCATCGAGAACGCGCGCCGCCGGCACCCGGAGCTGCAGTACGCCGAGTCCGCGGTCGCGGCGGCCGCCGACGCGGATGTCGTACTGCACCTCACCGAGTGGGCGGAGTTCGTCCAGTTGGATCCGGCCGCGGTAAGCGGCGTCCGCCACAAGCGCATCGTCGACGGCCGCAACGCCCTAGACGCCGAGCGTTGGCGCGCCGCCGGCTGGACCTACCGCGCGCTGGGCCGGCCGTA
>JBHELW010000218.1:0-6122 GCA_046262915.1 Mycobacteriales bacterium
GTGCGCCACGCAGCACCGTCTCCGGCGTACCAGCAAAACGTGCCGGTGCGGATCGCCTTCTTGAGGTGCTCGGCCATGCCCGCGTCGTGCGCGGCGATAGTTCGCAGCGACGACGCGATGCTGTTCCGCACGTTTACCCGCGCGCGTTCGGCGGCCGACCCGCTCTTGCGCGCGCGACCGCCGATGCCGAACGCCGCGGATAGCTGCTGCTCCAGCGCATCGATCTCAGACCGCGCTCGGTAAGCGCGTTCGGGGTCGTTGAACTCGTCTGCCTCCTCGGCCTCCTGTTGCAGGTCACGGAGGCGACGCCGGTACGACGCCTTCGCTTGCGCGTCGAGAACGTCACCGGCATCCCCGACGTCGAGGTGGAGGCCATCCTCGACTGCGGTGGATGAGCTCCGGGATGGTCCGCCGCCCGCGAGGTCGAGGACGTGGATCTCCTGGCCGGGGCTCCGCAGCAGCGCGGCGATGTACTGCAACCCCTTCGTGTCCCGCAGCCGGAAGGACCGTCCGCCGTAGCTGAGGGACCAGTACTGGCCCTCGTTGACGAAGGCGCCGATTCGCTCGGGCATTCGCAGGGCCTCCGGCGGGGCGGGTCGACGACGCTACCGTTCCAGGTATCGCGGAGCGCCCTTCCGACGCCTGACGCGTTCGGCTCGACGCAACGCGTGTTGCACCCAGGTCAACGGCGTGTCGGTACGCCGGAAGTCGCGGTGCCGCGCAGCACGAGGGGGTCGAGTGGGCACGCTGCAGGGCCGCAGGGCGCTCGCGCTCATTGCCGGCGCGTCGGCGCTCCTGCTCGGCACATCGGTGCTCCTCGGTCTGCAGGTCCCGGTCAGCGGGTTCCTGCACGCCTTCCCGCGACTCGGCCGGCTCGACTACTCGGCTGGGCCTCCCGGCGGGTTTGCGCCACTGGATGCCAAGTTGGTGACTAGCGTCTTGGGGACGCCCGGCCAGGAGGCAGTCAACTCTGGCTCGGCCCAGCGGACCGCTGCACAGGTGCCGCGCACCGCTCAGGCCACGTCGACCGACGAGGCCGACCTGCGGCTCGCCCCCGCGGCTGTGACGCACGCGTTCAGCAACGACGACTTCGCCGATGCGTATCGGGTGCCTGCGGTGCCCTTCACGGCGCGCACCGACACCAGCTCCGCCACCTCGCAGCCCGGGGAGCCGCGATCCTGCGCTGCGCTAGGTGGCCGCACGGCGTGGTACCGGTTCACACCAACCCGCGACATCGGGCTGCTCGCCGACACGTTCGGAACGCAGCGACCGACAGCCGTCACGGTCTACACCGGCCGCACCCTCACAGCCCTGCATCGCGAAGGCGAATGTTCCAGCGACGCCCGCGGCAACGCGCTCGTCGCGTTCGCGGCAAAGGCGAGAACGACCTACTACTTCCAGGTCGACCAGGCGGTCGGTGGCGAGGCCGTGTTCACCCTCCAGCAGCAGGGAGTGACGACGCGGGCGTCGGTGACCTCCGACGGCCGCGAAGGAAACGGCGTCTCGCTCATGGGAGTCATCTCCGCGGACGGGCGCCGGGTGGCGATGCTGTCCGGGTCGGCCCTCGGGGCCGAGGAGTCGACCGAACCGTGCACCCAGCTGCCGCCGGGAGCCCTCGCGCCATGCGGTAAGGCGAGCCTGTACCTGCGTGACCGCGCGCGCCACGTGACCACCAACCAGAACCCGGCGCAGACCGTCGGGGCCCCCCGCCATCTGGGCAGCCTCGTGGTCCCTGGGTCCCTGTCGCGTGACGGCCGCTACCAAGTGTTCTGGGCAACCGTGAGCGTCACCGCGCCGGAGGCCGGGCCGAACCGGGCCTCGCCGTACCGCTTCGAGGTCTTCCGGCTCGACAACCGCACGCATCGCCCCGAGCGCGTCTCGGTGCCCTGCCCCGGATGTGGCAGCGGCCCGAACCGGGACGACACGGACCGCTCGAGCGGGCGCGCGGAGATCTCCGCGGATGGCCGGTATGTCGCCTTCATCTCCTGGGCCAGCAACATCACTCACGACTCGCGTGCTGACGTGCGGGGCGTCTACGTCCGCGACATGGTGCGAGGCGTGACGACGCGGGTGGACGTGCCGTCCGACCGGGACCGCGCGGCGCTCGGTGAGCCGGACGACGCCACCAGCGAACGAAGCGCCTACGGAACTGGCGACCAGGGGTCCGATCTGTTCTCGATCTCCGGTGACGGCCGCTATGTCGTCTTCAAGTCGGCATCGTCGAACTTGGTGTGGGGGGACCACAACGGCCACAGCGACGCCTTCGTCCGCGATCGACGTGCCGGTACGACCGTCCGGGTCAATGTCTCTAGCTCCGGTGCGGAGGCCAACGCCGACACCCGGAGCGTGCTGGGACTCGGTCTGCACACGATCTCGGACGACGGTCGCTACGTCCTCTTCAACTCCGACGCGACGAACGTGGTTTCGCCACCGACCGCTGACGGAGTCGAGAACCTTTACCGGCGCGACCTGCGGACGGGCGTCACCACCCTGGTGACGGTGTCGTCCAGTGGCGAGCCAGCTGCGAAGGGGGTCGACAACGACTACATCCGTCTGCCCTTCACCTACCTGGCGCCGTTGCTCTTCGCCGGGGGCACCAACGTCGCGCTGAGCCAAACGTCGTATTCCATGACCCCCGACGCGCGGTTCGTCGTCTTCAACTCGGCGGCGCCCAACCTCGTCCCTGGCGACACGAACGGGTTCGCCGACGTCTTCCTCCGCGATCTGGCGCGCGGCTCGACGGTGCGCGTCTCTGTGACCTCGGCCGGCGAGCAGACCACAGACGGGTCCTGCGGCTCTCCGACGATGTCCGCTGACGGACGCTTCATCGCCTTCGACTGCTCGGCGACCAATCTGGTCTCCGACGACCACAACAACAGCAACGACGTCTTCGTACGGGAGATCCCGGGGCCGCGCCGTCCTACCGGCTGGTACTAGGTGTCTCGGCTCCGCGCGCGCGACCTGCCGATGTTCTGGAAGCTCCTGCTGCCCTTCCTCGCGCTCATCGTCATCTTCGGCTCGGTCGGGGCGTTTCTCATCTCCCGCGACCTGACGGCACGGGCGCAGGACGCGCTCGACCAGGACCTGGCACGTCGCTCCTTCGATGTCCGATCACTGGCCCACGACCGCGAGCTCTACCTAGTGGAGTCAGCGAACTTCGCCACGAACATCCAAGGGATGTACGCCGCAGTGCAGGCCGGCGACCGTCGTACCGTGCAGAACCTGCTGGGCTCTGTCCTCGCGCTAAAGAGCGACGTCAGCCTGCTGGTCGCGACTGACGCGTCCGGCCGCGGGCTAGTCGAACTGCATCGAAGTCCTGCAATCGCCGGCGTTCGCTCCGCGGGCGGCGGGAGCTGGCGCCGTAACGGTTTCGTCGCGGCAGCGCTCGCCGACCGCACAGGAGCCAGGCATGTCGGGTTTGTCGACGACGGTGGGCGGCCCCTCCTCGTCATCGCGGCGCCCGTCTGCCCCGCGGTCAGCGGCTGCGCGACTGGACCGCGAGGGGCCGCGATCGTCGGCATATCCATCGAGAGCCTGGCTGCCGCGTCCGGCGCACCAAGCCCTGTGGGTGGTCCCGACCGCGGGGGAGTCGTCGTCTACGACGCCAACGGCCGGCTGTTGGCGTCGGCCGGCCTGAGCGAACGCCGAGCGCTTCCGCGGCTGCCTTCTGACGGCCGGCTACTGCGGCAGCGCACCCACGTGGGACGCACAGAGCTGGAGACGGTGTACCTGCCATTTGAAGTGCAAGGACAGCGCGTCGGAACGCTCGGAGTGAGTGTCGCGGCCGCCTCGGCGTTCGCGTCGGTGCGCGACACTGCGATCCGACTGGGCCTGATCGTGCTCGCGGTCATGCTCAGCGTAATCGCCGTTGGCGCACTGCTTTCTCGGTCGATCCTGACCCAGTTGCGCGCACTCGTCGCCACGAACCGCGCACTTGGTACGGGCCAGCTCTCTGCCCGCGCGCCGGTGGTCAGCAACGACGAGCTCGGCGAGCTCGCCCGCGGCGTGAACCAGATGGCCGAGCAGCTCGAGGCGACGTATGACTCACTCGAGCTGAGGGTGGCGCAACGCACGGAGGAGATCCAACGGCTGCTCGAGGACCGCACCGATTTCTTCGCGGCGGTCAGTCATGACCTGCGTACGCCGCTGGCGGTCATCCGGAGCCAGGCGCTGATGATGCTCAGTCCGAAGTTCCGCGACGTGTCTCCGAGTGATGTCGCGAAAACGATCGTCGGGTCCAGCGACCAGCTGCTGTCGCTCATCAACGAGCTGCTGGAGATGGCCAGGGCGGAGGCCGGCCGGCTCGAGCTCGACGTTGGCGAGGTGCGCCTGCAGAACGTCGTGAAGGACCTACGCCGCACGATCCACGGGCTCGCCGAGTCCGCCGGGCTGAGAGTGACGTTCTCCGTCCCGAAGGACCTGCCGCCCGTACTGGGTGACCCGCGCCGGCTCCGAGAAGTCCTGCTCAATCTCGTGGACAACGCCGTCAAGTACACGCCCCCCGGGGGCCGCGTGACGGTTGCGGCGGCGGTCGAGGGGGAGCGGATCGTCGTACGCGTCATGGACACCGGCTGTGGCGTTCCCGCCGCCACGCAGGCGAGGATCTTCGAGCCGTTCTACCGCGCCAAGGGCAGCCAGCCCCAGCACGGCCATGCCTCCACCGGCCTGGGGCTGGCGCTGACGAAGCGGTTCGTCGAGGCGCACGGTGGCGAGATCTCGCTGGAAAGCAGCAGCGAGCAGGGCGCGACGTTCATGTTCTGGCTGCCTCGCTACATCAGCGCGAACGGGGCGCGCGCAAGGCGCCGCACCGTGACGACGTCCATGGACGGCGCGTACTCACCTTCGGCGCCTGCCGCAGCACCGTTTCGACCAGTCCCCGAACGCGCCCGTGCTGGGGACTGACCGAATCCGTTCACGGACGTGCCTGTCCCATGCCGGGATTTCTCCTTGTCCACAGGGGGCTTATCAGCGGCGACCGTCGTGGCTAGGGTCCGGACCATGCGACACCGCGGCCTCGCCGCGCTCGGAATCTGCTCCATTGTCGCGATCGGTTGCTCCGACTCAGGCGCTACGCCGGCACCGCTGACGTCACTCAGTCCGACAACGTCGCCGGTCGCGTCGCCGACTTCGACGCTGTCAGACAAGGCCGCCGTCGAAGCCGCGGTACGGAGGTACTACTCGGTGGTGACGACACTCGGCACGCATCCGAACCCGGATCTATATCGATCGGTCACGACGGCTGACTGCAGCTGTCGACGCGGGATCTTTAGCTACATCGAGAATCTCGCACGGAAGCAGTGGCGCGTCACAGCTACGTACGTGCCTGGGCCAATCGTCCTGCAGCAACTCCGGCAGGACATGGCGACGGTGGCGGTCACAGTGGCAGTCGCGCCATTTGTCGCTGTGGACAAAAGCGGAGCCGTTGTTGCACGCGAGACGCCGCGGTCGCCGGACCACAACACCCTGATTTTGCGAAAGGTCGCGAAGCAGTGGCTTGTCGCGAATGTCGCGCGCACGTGAAGCGCCTGTTGGCTGCCCTGCTGATCGTGTCGAGTTTCCCGGTGCACGCTGCGCCGGCGCTTGCTAGCAACGACTGTGCGTCCCTGAACGCACTCGATTGCCAGTTCTCGGTAGATCAAGACACGGTGCATGGGTTGCTGTATGTGCCTGGGGCTGCGGGCGCCGCTGGCGAGGCCGCGGCGCACGGCGCATGTGAGGACTGCGTCTGGCAGGTGGAGCGGGTCTGCTACGACTCGGGCCTTACTGGCCCGAACACGATGCACTGCGATGGCACGTCAGTGGGATGTGGGGCCGGCGAGCAGAAGTTCCAGGTCTTCCTGACGACGAGCACGACCGCGCGAACACTCGTCGACTCGTTCTGCCGCGGGGACCTCGCGGACATCGTCACGACAGCGACGCTGACCGCCGACGCGCGGCGCTATCTCAAGGATGTCGCCGTGCCGCCCACGACGGTGCGGATACAGCCGCGCGGTCCATCGGTCGTCAGGCTCGCGGCGTACTTCGAGGCGGTCGGCACGACGAGCGCGTCGGGCGACTTCGGACCCGCCGCACTGCGTATCAGCATCAGCGTCCAGCCGACCACCTACACATGGGACTTCGGT
>JBHELW010000219.1:0-9831 GCA_046262915.1 Mycobacteriales bacterium
GCGGGGCGGGTCCAGCCGCTCCGGACGTGAGTTGATCTCCACCGCGGTCGAGAACTCCCGGCACGCCGCGAAGACCAGCTCGGCGTCGAACGTCGACTCGGGCCGTCCCCGACCGACAACGATGCGCCCGGTGCAGTGACCAAGGATGTCGGTGTGGGGGTTCGCTACCGCCGTCACCATCCGCGCGGTCATCGCGTCGGCGTCGGACCGCAGCTTGCTGTGCACACTCGCGACGACGACATCGAGCGCCGCGAGCAGCTCGTCCTCCTGGTCAAGCGCGCCGTCCTCGAGGATGTCGCACTCGATGCCCGTCAGGATCCGGAACGGCGCGAGCTCGGCGTTGAGGTCCGCGACGATGGCGAGCTGCTCGCGCAGCCGCTCCGGGCTCAGCCCGTTCGCGACCGTGAGCCGCGGCGAGTGGTCGGTCAGCACGATGTATTCATGGCCGAGATCGCGGGCCGCCTCGGCCATCTCCTGGATCGGGCTGCCGCCATCGGACCAGTTCGAGTGCACGTGACAGTCACCGCGAAGCAGCTCGCGCAGCGCCCGGCCGGCGACGGGTGGCGGCGTCGCGTCGGCGCGTTCCTCGAGCTTCGTCACGTAGTCCGGCACGCCCCCGGCCAGCGCCTGCAGGATCACGGACTCGGTGACCTCGCCGATCCCCTCGAGCTCGCGCAGCGTTCCGGCAGCCGCCCGCGCGGCGACATCCGCCGGCGGGAGGGCGTCGATCGTCGCCGCTGCGCGCCGAAACGCGCGCACGCGGTACGACGGCTCCTGCGCCCGCTCCAGCAGGAACGCAATACGGCGCAGCGCCGAGACCGCTGCCGCTGCGTCGGCCATCGGTCCTCCTCCGCACGGCTCTGCTGACTAGGTGCCTACCGCGACAACACGGGTATGCAACCAACGGCGCGTCCGGCGCGTCGTATCCTGCGTACACCCGCTGCGCCGAGTTCCGGTGCCGGCTTGGCAGTCAGAGAGTCCCCGGAGGTCTCCAGCAGTGCGGCCGTTGTCTCGTGCAGTCACTGTCGCGGTCGCCGCGACCCTGAGCGTCACGTTGCTCGGCGCCGCGTCGGGCGCGGCGTTCGCGGCCTACCAGCAGGACCGCAAGGGTGCGGGGCTGCTGCCCGTGGGAACCGTCGTCGGCGGGGTCGAGGTGTCGGGCATGACTCGCGCCGAGGCCGTCGCCGCCGTTCGCAGTGTGGTCGAGCACGACTTCGACCGGCCGGCGAGTGTCACCGTGGCCGGTCGCACCTACACCGTCACCCTGCGCGGGTTGGGCGTGCGCACCGACCCAGCGGCGGCCGTCGACGCGGCCTTCGCTGCGGCCAGCCGCGGCTCGTGGCTCACCCGCGCGTGGGCGCGGCTCTTCGGCGGCTACACCGCGCCGAAGGTCAACGTCGACATCACCGAGCCTGATGCCGTCCGATTGGGCGCGCTGGTCCGCAGCATCGCGGCGGACGACACCATCGCACCGGTCAGCGCGAGCGTCACGCCGCGCGCGGGCTTCCTGGCGTTCACCCACAGCCGCGTCGGCTGGCGGCTCGACGAGCGCGCCGCGACGACGGCGTTCCGCGAGGCGCTCAAGGACGGCGTGCCCCGCACGGTCGACCTCACGCGGGTCGACCCGACCGTCAGCGACACGGCGTACGACACGGTTCTCCTCGTGCGCGCCGGCGAGAACAAGCTCTACGTCTACAAGCAGGGCCGCGTCGCGCGCGTCTTCGGCGTCGCCACCGGCTCGCCGAAGTACCCCACGCCGAAAGGCCGCTTCCAGGTGACGCTCAAGCGCTACCTGCCGACTTGGTACAACCCGCACTCCGAGTGGTCCAAGGACGAGCCGGAGACGATCCCTCCGGGGCCGGGGAACCCGCTCGGCACGCGCGCGCTCAACCTCAGCGCGCCCGGGATCCGCATCCACGGCACGCCCGCCGCGCGCTCCATCGGCTACTCCGTGAGCCACGGGTGCATTCGCATGCGCATGCCCGACGTCGAGGCGCTCTACCCGCTGGTGCCCAAGGGAACGACCGTGTTCATCGTGACCGCCGGGCCCCCGCGCCTGCCGGGCACGCGTGTCGTGACCGGCGCGGCGAACGCCGCAGACGGCGGCTAGGGCTCGAGCGCTTCGGCCTTCGCGGCGACCAGCGTGTTCGTCGCGACCCGGAGGTCATGCGGGACGTTCACGATGGTGCGCTCCGGCATGAACCGCGCGACGTACGCGGCAGCCACCACGGCGACGACGGCCCCGACGATGAACGCGGTGCTCATCGAGTCGACGTAAGCCGCGCGCGCCGCCCGGGCGATGATCTCCCCCGGCGGACCGAGCTGGCCGGCGATGCTCAACGCGCCACCGACCGACTTCGCGACGACGGCCCGCGCCTGCGGTGGCAGCAACGAGGAGACGCCCGCGACCGCCGCGCTGTAGCGCGACGCGAGCAGGCTGCCGAGGACAGCAACGCCGAGCGCACCGCCCAGCTCACGGGTGGTGTCGTTCATCGCCGACCCGACGCCGGCCTTGCCGAGCGGGACCGCGGACATGATGGCGGCAGTCGACGGTGGCATCGACAGCCCCATGCCGAAGCCGAGGACGATCAGCCCCGCGGCGAGGCGCAGGTAGCTCGTACCGACGTCGAGAGTCGACAGGAAAGCCAGGGCGAGGGACACGCAGACGAGCCCGCTCGCGACCACGCGCCGGGTGCCGAATCGCTCGACGATGCGAGCACTGTTGGGCGCGACGACCATCAGCACCGGTGGCACGACGAGCATGCGGACCGCCGCCTGCAACGGCGTGTAGCCGAGGACGAGCTGCAGGTACTGCGTCATGAGGAAGAACGAGCCGAACAGCGCGAAGAACACCAGCGTGATCGCGACGCTGCCCGTCGTATAGCTGCGGTTGCGGAAGAACCCGAGGTCGAGCATCGGGTGCGTGGAGTGCAGCTCCCACGTCGCGAAGTAGCCGAGGATCACGGCCGCGACCGCAAACGCAGCGATCGTCGGCGCGGACAGCCAGCCCTCGTTGGGCGCCTCGATGATGCCGTAGACGAGCGACGTCAGCCCGAGGATGGACAGGCCGGCGCCGATCGGGTCGAGCGGGGGCTGCGCGGGGTCACGCGACGTCGGTACGAGAACGCGGCCCGCACCCATCGCGAGGAGCACGACGGGCATGTTGACGAGGAAGACCGACCCCCACCAGAAGTGCTCGAGCAGCCAGCCGCTGGCCAGCGGTCCCATCGCCGCGCCGGCACCGGAGAGTCCCGCCCAGATGCCGATCGCTCGAGCGCGCTCGTGGGGCGGAAACACGTTCGTGAGGATCGACAGCGTCGCCGGCATGATCAGCGCTGCGCCCAGGCCCATCACGGCCCGCGCCACGACGATCCCCGTCGCGGTGTCCGACATCGCCGCGAACACCGATGCCGCGCCGAAGATCAGCAGCCCGACGTTCAATGCGCCCTTGCGGCCGAACCGGTCACCCAGGGCACCGCAGGTGAAGAGCATCCCCGCGAAGACCAGCGCGTAGGCATCGACCATCCACTGCAGCTCAGTGTTGGTCGCGCCGATCTCGCGCACCAGCGTTGGCAGCGCGACGTTGAGCGCGGTGTTGCCAACGATGACGAGGACGAGGCTGAGACAGAGGACGGAAAGCGTCCACCAGCGCCGATCGTGGATCTCCTGCGCAGTGCGCACTCGCCGCTCCTCTGTCTCAGTCCTCGGCGAGGTCAGCCGCTCTGCTTGATCGCCGAGACGTCCAGCGTGATTTGGACCTTGTCGCTCACGAGGAAACCACCGGCCTCGAGCGCGGCATTCCAGCTGACGCCCCAGTCCTTGCGGTTGATCGTGGTCGAGCCGGTGAAGCCCGCGCGCACGTTACCGAAGGGATCTACGGCGGTGCCTTCATGCACGAGGTCCAGCTGGACCTCCTTGGACACGCCGCGGATGGTGAGCTCGCCCCACATGGTGTAGGTCTCCGGGTCGGCGCCCGCGGCCGCGCGCGTGCTGCGGAACGTGATCGTCGGGTAGGTCGGAACGTCGAGGAAGTCGTTCGTCCGCAGGTGCGCGTCGCGCTGCTCGTTGCCCGTTGCGATGCTGCTCGCGTCGATGGTGACCTCCGCCGTGGAGCGGCTCGGGTCGTCCGCATCGAGGTGCAGCTGCCCGGAGAACGCCTGGAACCGGCCGCGGACGGTTGTCACCATCGCGTGCCGTGCGGCGAAGCCGAGGGTGGTGTGCGCGGGGTCGATCTCCCAGTCGCCGGTCGTCGTCTGCGTCGACGGGCTCGCAAAGCTGGTCGTGGTCATCTGTCCTCCTACCGAGTCCGCGGCGGCGGTCCGCCACGAAGGTTGCGCTCGCAACTACCGTGGCCAACGCTTGCGCGTGCAAGTACTATTCCCGGTGTGAGCTCCGAACGAACCGTGCCTCTCTCCGACACAGAGATGGCGGCCTGGCGCGCGCTGGTGACTTCGCAGGTCAGCGTCACGCGCCGGCTGGAGAACGACCTGCAGCGCGAGCACCGGATGTCCCTCGCGGCGTACGAGGTCCTCGTTCATCTCAGCGAGGCACCCCAGCAGGCGTTGCGGATGACTGAGCTCGCGGAGCGGCTGATGCTGTCCCGGAGCGGGCTGACGCGGTTGGTCGACCGCCTGGTGGATGCGGGCTGGGTGCAGCGGGCGAAGTGCGCGACGGACGCCCGCGGCTGGCTCACGGTGCTCACCCGGCGGGGCGAGCAGCAGCTGCGCAAGGCGTATCCGACGCACCTGCGTGGTGTCCGGGAGTACGTCGTCGACCGGCTCGCGCCGCGCGAGCAGCGAGAGCTCGCGCGCGCCCTCGGCCGACTCGCCGTTGCCGTCTCGGAAGGATCGTGCGAACCCAGCGAGAACTAGCCGTTATGCGCCGGCGTGGGCTAGTGAGTGTCGTTGCCGTTGTCGCGCTGGCGATGGCGGGTCAACTGGCCGCGAACGCCCGGCCGACGTCCCGCGGGCCGGGTGCGCCCGTGACCGTCGGCACCCTCGGCAACGAGCCGCTCGTCGCCGTGGCCCCGGACGGGACGGTCTACGTCGCGGCGCTGCAGTTCCTCTACCGCTCGGGTGATCACGGGAAGACCTGGTCGCAGCTCGAGCTGCCGGTCTTCTCCGGCGTCACCGAGTACAAGACCGACAGCTCGATCGCCGTAGACCCGGGCGGCCAGCTCTACTACACCTTCGACTACCCCTACGCCGGAGCGACCGCGGTCTGCACGTCGCGCAGCCGTGGTGAGTCGTGGGACTGCGACCCGGTGACGGTGCCGGGTGGGACCGACCGCATGTGGGTGGCCGCTCCGACGACGACTGAAGCGTTCCTCACGACCAACGAGGGGCTCTACCAGCCCGTGCTCGCCCACACCGCGAACCGCGGCGACACGTGGCAGATGAGCCAACTTGGCGGCAGCGCGTTCAACCCCTACACGGGTCAGCCAGTCGCGCGGAGCACGGGTCCGGTACTGCAACCGGTCAACGCCGGCGGCAAGGTCATGATGAACGTCTACGACCGAACGGGTGGCGGTGACCTCATCACCGCGACCGTCGACACCGGGCTGCCCGAGGCCAACACCGGTCCGAGTGCGGCCTTCTCGGGGGACGGCGCGCTCTACGTCGCCAGCGAAGCGCCCAACGATGCGCGCGGGCGCGGCGTAGTCGTGGCGCGCAGCGTCGACGGAGGAAAGCACTGGACTCGGCTCCCGGACATCGCGGGAGCGTCGTCCGGCACGGCAATCTTCACCGTGATCGCGGCGGGGCGTCGTGGGCACGTCGGCGTCCTGTACTACTGGACCTCGACGTCCGCCTCACCCGAGGCGATGCCGGGCAAGGCGCAGTGGTGGGCGACGTACGTCGAGAGCTATGACGCGCATCTCGCGCATCCGCATTGGCGAGTTCGCAAGGTCGAGAAGCTCAAGCACATGGGCATGATCTGTCGTGGGCTGGGGTGCGAGCTCGACACGTCCTCAACGCCGCCGAAGCGCACACCGGCGAGATACGCCGGTGACTTCATCGGCCTGGCGTTCGACCGCGCGGACAACGCTTACATGTCGTGGATGGGCGCAGATCGCCCGGTCGACCCGGTCTTGCCCATCGACCCGAGCACGAACTACGGCACTATCCGCTTCGCGTGGATCGCCGCGCACACCTGACGCGGGGCGTTGCCACGGCGCAACGCGGCACGTGGGGCGGGCAGGATTCGAACCTGCGACCGAGGGATTATGAGTCCCCTGCTCTAACCAGCTGAGCTACCGCCCCGCTCTCGAACCTACCGACGCCTTCCTCCACAAATTGCGGGCGCGCCGGGCTGCTCGAACACGTGTTGCATACCGTCAAGGGATGGCCGGACGGAACGATGTCGCCCGAGCCGCGGCCCGCGAGCTTCGGCTCGGCGGGCTCACGGTGCCGGTCATCGCCGAGAGGCTTGGCGTCTCACGATCGTCCGCGTGGCACTGGACACGCGACTTGCCGAAGCCACCCCGCTCGAGTTGGAAGCCCCGCGTCGACAAGGGTCCGAACAAGCTTGCTCGGGCCCGCCTCGCGCAGATAGCGGAGTGCGACGAGTGGGCGCGGACCCGGCTCGAGGGTCTCGACCAGACCACACTTCTTGTCGCTGGTGTCGCGCTCTACGCGGGTGAGGGTGCAAAGGCCGACGGGTCGGTCATCTTCGCGAACACCAACCCTGACATCATGCGGTACTTCTGTTCCTGGCTGCGAACTTTCTTCGAGGTCGACGAGTCGCGGCTGCGAGGGCGCGTGTACCTCCACGAGGGCCTCGACCTCGATGCCGCGACTGCGTTCTGGTCGGAGGTCACCGGGATCCCCCGAGCACAGTTCCGCGCTCCGTACCGAGCGGTGGCCGACCCGACGCGGCGCAAGTCGAAGCACGTGAACGGCTGCGCGTATGTCACGTACGCGTGCTCCCGAACGCATCGCATGATCATGGGTCTGAGTCGCGCGTTGTTATCCTGCGACCTCCGATCCGATCCCGCGTAGCTCAATGGCAGAGCGCCCGCCTGTTAAGCGGATGGCTGCTGGTTCGAGTCCAGCCGCGGGAGCCCAAGGTTCGCGCGGGGACGCTGAGGGGTACGGTCCTCCCACTGCACAGAAGCCGCTCTTGGCGGCGTTATGACACGGGGAGGCCTGATGCGCCGCATCACTTTCGCCGCTGGGTTCGGCGCTGGCTACGTGCTCGGCGCACGCGCCGGCCGCGCTCGCTACGAGCAGATCATCAAGCTCGTCCGTCGCGTTGCCAACAAGCCCGCCGTACAAGACGCCACCGAAGAGCTGAAGACGCAGGCGGGCGGCATTCTCAACACTGCGAAGCGCGTCGTCACGTCCAAGGTGGGCGGTCAGCAGGTCGAGACATCGCCCACATCAGCGGGTGACGGCACGATCAACCTCCGGGTCTGACCGCGTGACCTCACGCATCACCGAGCCGCCCTCGCCGTACGAGGACGAGGGAGTGCCGGACCTCGACAACCCGGTTCCCGGCAAGCGCGCGGCGGGCGACACGCAGGACGAGATGCTGCCCGCGCGCGACCGGCCGGTCGCGTCGACAGACTTCGGCACGACCGCAGCCGAGGAGCGCGAGGGCGAATCCCTAGAGGGCCGCATCCGTCGCGAAGAGCCCGACGTCACCGCCGAGAGCGACGAGGTGTACGACGCGGACGCGGTGCTCGCGGACGACGCGGCTGCCGACCCGTTCCGCGGCGACCTCGGCAGCGTCGGTCGCCTCGTCGAGGACGACGAGGGCGCCCGAGCCGACGAGACGAAAGAGGCACTTGCGCACGACGTCGGGACCGACCTCGGTGGGTTCAGCGCCGAAGAGGCCGCCATGCACATCGTCGAGGAGTCCTAACCCGCTCGTCCGCGACGCTGCGCAGCGCGAGCGAGAACGCAGCGTTCGCGCGATCACGATAGCGGGCAGATAGGAAACCGTGCCTCGGCTCCGGCGAATTGACTGCTCGGCGCCCGGACTGGTCCGGCGCCGCGCCGGCCGCGGCTTTGTCTACGTCGACAGCGACGGCGCGAAGGTCACGGACGCCGAGGTCCTGGAACGCATCGACGCGCTCGCCATTCCGCCGGCGTGGGCTGACGTCTGGATCTGCCCGTTCCCCAACGGTCACATCCAGGCGATGGGCACAGACGCGGCTGGGCGTCGCCAGTATCGCTACCACGACGAGTGGCGCACGCGGCGGGACCGTCAGAAGTTCGAGCGCATGATCGAGTTCGCGCAGGCGTTGCCGGACCTGCGCGCGCAGGTGGCTGATCACCTGCGCCACCGTGATCTCACTCAGACCCGGGTGCTCGCGTGCGCCACGAAGCTTCTCGACCTCGGGTTCTTCCGCATCGGCACCGAGAGCTACGCCGTGCAGAACAAGACGTTCGGCCTCGCGACGATGCGGCGCGAACATGTCACGGTCACCCGCGACACAATCCACTTCGACTACGTCGCGAAGAGCGGCAAGCGTCGCGTGATGGCCATCGCCAGCCCCGAGGTCCTGAGCGTCGTGCGAGCACTGAAGCGCCGCACGGGCGGCGGGCCGGAGCTGCTCGCCTACCGCGGGGACGGCGGCGACTGGGTCGACGTCAAGTCGCATGACATCAACCGCTACGTCCGCGACGTCGCGGGCGGGCCGTTCTCTGCCAAGGACTTCCGCACCTGGCATGCGACGGTGCTCGCGGCGGTCGCCCTCGCCGTATCGACCGAGGCGCCGACGAGCGTCGCGGCAAGGCGCCGCGCCGTCTCCCGCGCGGTGAGTGAGGTCGCGCACTACCTCGGCAACACGCCGGCGGTCTGCCGCGCGTCGTACATCGACCCCAGGGTCATCGACCTCTACACGAGCGGCGTGAGCGTCGCGCCCGTGCTCGTCGCGCTTGGTGCGGGACAGCCGTTCGGCGAGCTCGCCGTGCAGGGTGAGATCGAGCGCGCCGTGCTGGACATGCTCGTGACCGAGGAGTCGCCGGCCGAGGTGCCCGTCCGACGCTCGGCGTAGCCCCGCTACAGCGCGCCGACCGCCTGCTCGCGTAGGGCGCGCTTGCGCGCCTCGAGCGCGATGAGGTCGGCGAAGAGCTTGTTGTAGTCGTCGGCCTGCTCCACCGGGTTGAGCCGTTGCAGCCGACCCTTCAGCTCCACCAGCCGAGGGGTGATCCCCAGCTCTTGCAACCGCGCGACGACCGACGCGACGTAGAGCTCCTCGCCATCGTCGGTCGTCCGGAGTGGCTCGACGGCGAGCTCAGTGATCAGCGAGCGCACCGCGTCGTCGGGTGCCGCCTCGCGCACCTGGGCGACGAACGCCGCACCGCCCGACGTCGCGCCACCGATCCCGCCGGCGGCGGCGATCGCGTCGCGGCAGGCGCGGTAGCGCGGATGGGTGAACAGGCCCGCGTCGAGCGTGTCCCACACGGGTCCGGCTAGCGCCGGGCGCTGCAAGGCCGCCTTCAATGCCTCGCGCTGCACGTGCAGAACCGGGTCGTCCGCGCGCGGCGCGTCCGGGTCGGGCATGCCGGGCAACGGCGGGCCGCCCGCAGCAGGCCGCGCGGCCCGCGTCGACCGCGATGCGGGCGCGTGTTGCCCGGCAAGCTCACCGACGCGCGAGACCACATCGTCGACGTCCATCCCCAACCACCCGGCGAGGCGCCGCGCGTACTCGGGGCGCAGCGACCGGTCCTTGATGCGCGCTACGGCGGGAGCCGCGGCCGCAAGCGCCTGCACCCGCCCCTCCGCATGCTCGAGGTCGTAGCGGCTGAGCACACCGCGCAGGTAGAACTCGACCAACGGCAGCCGGCGCGCGACCAGCTCGCTCACTGCGGTGTCGCCCTTCGC
>JBHELW010000220.1:0-6515 GCA_046262915.1 Mycobacteriales bacterium
GTCGGCGCGGGAGTCGGAGTCTGGCCCGGCGGGGTCGCGGTGGCACCCACGCTGGGGGTGCCGGAGGTCGGTCCGCCGCTGGGTGTGGTCGTGGCCGACGGACCGGCGGTCGTCGTCGCCGACGGGCTGACCGCGGTTGTCGCCGACGGGCTCGCGGTAGCCGTCGTCGTCGCGGTCGGCGTGGCGGTCGCTGTCGGCGTAGCGCTGGGCGATGCGGGCGTGGCCGCGGTGCACGACTGCGTGACGTCGTTGTCGTCGAGCGTGACCGCGCCGTTGCGCGCGAGCAGTCGACCCGTGACCGTCGCGCCGGTGTTGGCCGTGATCGAGGTCAGCGCGAGGATGCTGCCGGCGAAGACGGAGTTGACGCCGAGCGTCGCGGAGCTGCCGACCTGCCAGAAGACGTTGCACGCGCTCGCGCCATTTGCGAGGACGACCCGGCTGCCGACGGCAGTGATCAGCGTGCTGCCCGCCTGGAAGATCCACACGGCGCTCGCGTCGCCTTGCGCGTCGAGCGTGAGCGTCCCGGTGAGCGAGAGCGTCGCGCCGCGGTAGACGCCCGCGACCAGCGTCTGCCCGCCGAGGTCGGCGGTCACCGTGGTGTCGGGCGTGCGCCCGGCGGCGTCGTTGTACGCGGTCACGAGGTCGGCCTTCGCCTGCGCAGCGACCGCGTCGGCGACGTGGATCGTCCCGTTGACCACCGTGCCCGGTGGGAACCCGGTGACCGCAGTTCCCGGATGCACGCCGAGGTCACCACTGACGACGGTCGGACCGGTGTTCGTCACAGTGGACCCGGCGAGTACGGCGAAGCTCGCCGCCGTGCCCAACCCGACCGGCGCGGGCGCGGCCGTAGCGGGGGAAGCGGTGACGATCCCGGCCATCACGAGGAGAACCGACAGCGCGGCGGTGAAGACGGAAATCCGACGGGATCGCGTGATGCGAGTGCTCATGTTGGTAAGGCCTTACCCCAGCTGGGCGGTGCCTGCACTTTGCGGCACCTGGCTGGCGGCTCTACTGCCACTGCGTAAGCCGGTTCGTGCACCTATGCGGTCAGAAATCCGCCGGCGTCTGGCACGGAGCCCCTCGTCAACCGCGTTCAGTCTACGTCGGGCGACTGACCACACTGCCCGTGACGTCGCCGAAGCCGATGCGCGACCCGGCGCGACCCGGGGCGCTGGCCGTGATGTGCACCGTGTCGCCGTCCTCGAGGAAGCTGCGCGTCGCGCCGTCGGACAGCGACAGCGGCCGCTCGCCGTTCCACGACAGCTCGATCAGCGATCCCTGCTCGCCAGGTCCAGCACCGCTGACGGTGCCCGAGGCGTAGAGGTCGCCAGTGCGCAGCGACGCGCCGTTCGACGTCAGATGTGCCAGCTGCTGCGCCGCGGTCCAGTACGTCGAGACGAACGGCGGGCGCGACACGACATGGCCGTTGAGCTCGACCTCGAGGGTGATGTCGAGCGCCCACGCACCGCCGCCGCGGAGGTGTGGCAGCGGCTCGGGGTTCTGCGCGGGCGGGTCGCGGCGCGCCGCCTCGAGTGCCGCGAGTGGCACGACCCACGGCGAGATCGACGTCGCGAACGACTTGCCGAGAAAGGGTCCCAGCGGCTGGTACTCCCACGACTGGATGTCGCGCGCGCTCCAGTCATTGACGAGCACGACGCCGAAGACGTGCTCCGCGAACGCGTCGATCGGGACCGGTTCGCCCAGGCGCGACGGCACGCCGACGACGAACCCGACCTCGGCTTCGATGTCGAGCTTGGTCGACGGGCCGAAGACGACGTCGCCATTCGGCGCGCGCCGCTGACCGTCCGGCCGGCGGATCGCCGTACCCGAGACGACGACCGTCCCCGCGCGACCGTGGTAGCCGACCGGCAGGTGCCGCCAGTTCGGCAGCAGCGGTTCGGCGTCCGGCCGGAAGAGCCGGCCGAGGTTCGTCGCGTGGTCGAGTGACGAGTAGAAGTCGACGTAGTCGGCGACCTCGAAGGGCAAGTGCATCTCGACCTGCGCCAGCGGATGCAGTGTGCGCTCGACCTGTGCGCGGTGTTCGGTGCCGGACAAAAGCTCGGTGAGCCGCGCGCGGGTGTCTGCCCACACACTCGGGCCCGCGGCGAGGAACGAGTTCAGGCGCGGCTCGTCGAAGCGCACGGTGCCGAGCAGCTTCGCGTCAGCGAGGACGCTGACGTCGACGACGTGGTCCCCAATGGCGACTCCGACGCGCGCGTGGCCGCCGGGCGGCGAGAACACGCCGTAGGGCAAGTTGCTGATCGGGAAGTCCGACCCGTCGGGAACCTCGACCCAGCTCGCGTCGGGCATCAGCGCGCGGCGAGCCCGAGTCCGGCGAGGTCGTCGAGCGGTTCCGTCGTGCTACACGAGCCGATGCCGCGGAAGGCCGCGCGCACGCGGTGCGCCTCCTCGTCCGGCACGCTGCGTACCTGCGCGACGACGGCGTCGACGGAGGTCTCCACCAGCGCCGCCATTGCGTCGTCGCCGGCCAGCGCGCGGCGCACCGCGAGCAGCAGGTTGAGAAAGCCGTGGTGATGAACGCCGAGCGCGACGTCGTAGTGCGGCAACGCGCCGTGCAAGCCGGCGGTGGCCTTGATCGGCAGCTCGGCTTCGATCACCGCCTCCAGCCAGGTCGCGAGCATCGGCGCGGGCGGGAACATCTCCGCAGTCGCGCCGCCGCAGCGCAGCTTGACGCCTACAGCGGCCGCTCCCGCGGCACCCGTGCCGGCATTCGCACCCGCGCCCGCACCCTTCGCGACCCCCTCGATCGCCGAGAGGACGTCCTGCCACGCCTCGGTGCGTGGCAGCTCGACGTAGACGTCGCAGTCGAACTGACCACGTACCGCGGCGACCGCCCCGTCGACCGCCTCGGCGGGCATCGGTCGCAGCTCGACGCCCCGGACGATCAGCCGGTCATCGGCGACGGCCTTGCCGAGCCACTCCACGAGCTCGTCGCCGACGACGTCGGCAACGACGACGACGTCCAGCGCATCGCCGGCGCTCTGCGCGGCGACGTCGGCCAGCGCGGTCGCGGGCGCGATGAAACGTCCGCTGAGAACCGAGTGCGCGCGCTCGCGGTCGGCGCGGTGCCGGGCGAGGGCATCGGCAACCGGCAAGCGGGCCGGCGGGAACATCCCGGCGTCGTCGAACAGTCCGACGAGCAGCGGCGACACGTGGGCGGGCACGCGGCGAGCGTAGGCGAGGGGCAGCCGAAAGAGTTTGCCCGAGCGTGCCGCCCAACCAATCGCTGCGCGGTTCTATCTCGGCTCTCGCCGTCGATGTGAAGTTGTGGTCGCTGGGGCAACCAGAACTTCACATCGTCAGCGACGAGTGCGTGACGCGGTGTTCAAGGCGCTGGCGGACCCGACCCGCCGAGCGCTGCTAGACGAGCTGTTCCGCCGCGACGCCCAGACGCTCACCGCCCTGGAGGGGCGCTTCGAGATGACCCGCTTCGGCGTGATGAAGCACCTCAAGCAGCTCGAGGAGGCGGGGCTCGTCGTCACCCGGCGCCGCGGCCGCGAGAAGCTGCACTACCTCAACCCCGTCCCGATCCGTCTCGTCCACGACCGGTGGGTGAGCAAGTACGCCGAGCCGTGGGCCGCGGGGCTCAGTGCGCTCAAGAGGTCCCTGGAGGACACCATGGAGCACGTCTTCGAGATCTACATCCGTACGACGCCGGAGCGCCTGTGGGATGCCATCACCGACGCGGACATCCGCCGCAAGTACAACTTCGGCGTTTCGCCGGACACCGCACCCGCCGTCGGCGAGAAGTTCGAGATGACGAGCCCTAAGGCACCGGCACCGCTGGGGGAAGGGGCGTACCTCGAGGTCGACCCGCCGCGCCGTCTCGCCCAGACGATACGCGCGCTGTGGAGCGACGACGTCAAGGACGAGGGCTTCTCCCGCGTGACCTGGGAGATCCAGCCGATCGCGGACGACTCCTGCCGGTTGACGCTCTGCACGACCAGCTGCGTGGCGGTGCCAACGAGGAGCTCTACGGCGGATGGCCGATGATCCTCTCGGGCCTGAAGACGTGGCTCGAGAGCGGCGAGCTGCTGACGACGCCCGGCTCGCTGATGTACGCCTGAGCGGGCCGCCGTACGAAAAAAAGTTTGCGCGACGGTGTCGATTCGCGCGCCGGCCGTTCGTAGTGGTGATGTGAGGCCGGCACGAGGCCGGCCGCGAGCTTGGAGGACACCGATGACGCAGTACCTGTTGTCCGTCTACATGCGCGAGGGCGAGCCCGAGCCGAGCCCGGACCAGATGCAGCTGATGTTCAAGCAGGTCGACGAGGTGAACGAGGAGATCAAGGCTTCCGGCGCCTGGGTCTTCGCCGGCGGGCTGCACCCGGCGACGACTGCGACCGTGGTCCAGTCACGCGACGGCGAGGCGCTGGTCACCGACGGGCCGTTCCCTGAGTCGAAGGAGCAGCTCGGCGGCTTCTGGGTCCTCGAGTGCGCAGACCTAGACGCGGCGCTGGACTGGGCGAAGAAGTGCACGGTCGCCTGCATGTCGCCGGTCGAGGTGCGCCCGTTCCAGGACGACGCGGGATAGCCGGCACCGAGGCGCCCGCGCTCGCGACGGTTGAGGCAGTCTTTCGCGAGGAGTTCGGGCGGGCGATCGCGATCCTGGTCCGCGTCTTCAGTGACATCGACGTCGCCGAGGACGCGGTCCAGGAGGCGTTCGCGGTCGCCGTAGCCCGCTGGCCGGCGGACGGCGTGCCGCCCAACCCGGGCGGCTGGATCGTCACCACCGCGCGCAACAAGGCGATCGACCGACTACGCCGGGAGTCAACGCGCGACGAACGCCACCGCCAGCACGTCGCGATGCTCGAAGGAGACGAGCCGAGGGAGGTGGGTCCGGTGCAGGACGACCGCCTCCGGTTGATCTTCACCTGCTGCCACCCGGCGCTCTCCCGCGAGGCGCAGGTCGGGCTGACCCTGCGTCTGCTCGGCGGGCTGCAGACCGACGAGATCGCGCGAGCGTTCCTCGTGTCGGAGCCGACGCTGGCGCAGCGCCTGGTCCGCGCGAAGCACAAGATCCGCGACGCGCGCATCCCCTACCGCGTGCCGCGTGATGCCGACCTGCCGGACCGGCTGCGTGCGGTCCTCGCCGTTCTCTATCTCGTGTTCAACGAAGGGCATACGGCGACCGCCGGCGACGCGCTCATCCGCGCGGACCTGTGTGCGGAGGCGATCCGGCTCGCCCGCCTGCTCGTGGAGCTGATGCCCGACGAGCCCGAGGTCCTCGGCCTGCTCGCGCTGCTGCTGCTGACCGACGCCCGCCGACCGGCGCGGACCGGACCCGACGGTGAGCTCGTGCTGCTGGCCGACCAGGACCGGTCGCGGTGGGACCGCCGGCAGATCACTGAAGGCCACGAACTGGTGCGCGCGTCCCTCCGGCGTAACACGCCAGGGCCCTACCAGCTGCAGGCAGCGATCGCCGCCGTGCACGCCGACGCCGCGAGCGCGTCCGACACCGACTGGTCGCAGATCGTCGCGCTCTACGACCAGCTGCTGGTCCACCAGCCGTCGCCGGTCGTCGCGCTCAACCGCGCGATCGCGCTCGCCGAGCTCGACGGCCCGAACGCCGCGCTCGCCGTCGTCGACGCGCTCGACCTCGACGGCTACCACCCGTTCCACGTCGCGCGGGCCGAGCTGCTCATGCGTGTCGGCCGCGACGCCGACGCAGTCGCGGCTTACGACCGCGCGCTCGCGCTGGTCCGCAACGACCGCGAGCGCGCGTCGATCGCGCGCCGCCGCGACGCGCTGGCTGCCCACTGCTGACGATGCATAATGCGCATCGTGTGATGCGATAACATCATCACATGGTCTCCACCGCGTACCAGCTGGTCCGCGAGTCGCGACTCCGCGCCGGGCTCTCCCAGCGCGAGCTCGCCGACCGCGCCGGCAGCCATCAGTCCAGCGTGGCGCGCTACGAGTCGGGCGCGCTCGAGCCGGACCTCGGCACGCTGCAGCGGCTGTGCGCGGCATGTGGTTACGACGTTCGGTTGACGCTCGAGCCGCACGACAACGCGCAGGACGTGCTCATCGAGGACTTCGCGGCGCTCGCGCCCGCTGCGCGGCTCCGCGCGGCGACGCGGCACGCCCAGCTTGCCGCGAAGGCGGCGAAGGCCGCGAAGGCCGCGAAGGGCGCGAAGGCCGCGAAGGCCGCGAAGGGCGCGAAGGCGGCAAAGGCCGCGCGTGCCCGATGACCCGCGGCCGATCGAGTTTGATGTGGCCGAGATCGTGCGCGTCCTCAACGCGCACGAGGTCGACTACGTCCTGATCGGCGGGCTCGCCGCGGTGCTGCACGGCGTGCCAATCGGCACCGTCGACGTCGACATCACGCCGGCGCGCACCGAACCGAACCTTCGCCGGCTCGCGGCGGCGCTGCGGGAGCTCGATGCGCGGCTACGCGTCGCCGGTCAGCGGGATCCCGAGACCGTCGAGATCGACGTGCGGACGTTTCGCCTCATGCAGACAATGACGTTCCGCACGCGCGCCGGCGACCTC
>JBHELW010000221.1:0-3400 GCA_046262915.1 Mycobacteriales bacterium
GCCGGCAACCTCGTCCTCACGGCGTTGGCGGAGGTGACCGGGTCGACCGTCGCCGCGCTCGACCACGCGGCGCAGTTGCTGCGTGCCGCGGGCCGCGTGCTGCCGCTGACCACGGACCGCGTCGACATCGTCGCTGACGTCATCGGCGTATCGGGTCATCCGCCCGACGAGCTCGTGGAGGTGCGCGGGCAGGTCGCCGTCGCGACGACGACCGGGCGGGTCGTCGACGTGCGTCTGGAGCCGGACTCGCCGATCGCCTGCCCCGATGCGGTGCGGGCCGTGCTCGACGCCGACGTGGTCGTCCTCGGCCCCGGGTCGCTTTTCACGTCGGTCTTCCCGCACCTCATGGTCGCCGAGCTGCGCGCGGCCATCGTCAAGACCGCGGCGCAGCGGATCTTCACCCTCAACCTCGTCGCGCAGCCGGGGGAGACGTCGGGCTTCTCGCCGGAGGCACACATCCATGCCCTCGCCGCGCATGCGCCCGAGCTGCGCCTTGATCACGTCGTCGCGGACGAGTCGGTGCTTGACCGGGATGGTCTGATGGACGCGGCCGCAACGCTCGGCGCCGAGGTGCACTTCGCCTGGGTGGCGGCCGCGAACGGCGTTGCCCGGCATGACCCGGTCCGGCTTGCCACTGCCTACGGCGAGCTCATCCGGCACGACGCAGCTGCAGGAGGGTGACGGACCCCGTGGCGATGACGGCGGCGGTGAAGAACGAGCTCGCGCATGTCCCGGTCACCAAGCCGTGCTGTCGCAAGGCCGAGATGTCGACCCTGCTGCGCATCGTCGGGGGACTGCATCTCGTCGGCGGCCAGATCGTCGTAGAAGCAGAGCTCGACACCGGTGCCGCGGCGCGCCGGTTGCGCAAGGACATCGTCGAGCTCTTCGGGCACACGACCGATCTGCGGGTGCTTGCGGCGGGTGGCATCCGGCGCGGCAACCGCTACGTCGTGCGCGTCGTGAAGGATGGCGGCGGCTTGGCGCGCGCGGCCGGTCTGCTCGACGCCGTCGGTCGACCGGTGCGGGGCCTGCCGCCAGCGGTCGTCGCCGGCGGTCTGTGCGACGCGGCCGCGGCGTGGCGCGGCGCTTTCCTGGCGCACGGTTCGCTGACCGAGCCGGGCCGCTCGTCGTCGCTCGAGATCACCTGCCCGGGCGGCGAGGCGGCGCTCGCCCTCGTCGGCGCGGCGCGGCGGCTGGGCGTGCCGGCGAAAGCGCGCGAGGTGCGCGGTATCGACCGCGTCGTGGTCCGCGACGGTGACGCCATCGGCGTACTCCTCACGAAGCTCGGCGCCCACGAGGCTGTCCTCGCCTGGGAGGAGCGGCGCGTCCGGCGCGAGGTGCGCGCGACCGCGAACCGGCTCGCGAACTTCGACGACGCCAACCTGCGTCGGTCTGCGCGCGCGGCAGTCGCCGCGGGCGCGCGGGTCGCCGAGGCGTTGAAGATCCTCGGTGAAGACGCGCCGGAGCACCTGCTCGCGGCCGGCCGGCTCCGCCTCGACCACGCCCAGGCGAGCCTGGAGGAGCTCGGCTCGTTCGCGGACCCGCCGATGACCAAAGACGCGGTTGCGGGCCGGATCCGCCGGCTGCTCGCGCTGGCCGACAAGCGCGCGGAGGAGCAAGGGATTCCCGGGCCGAGCGCGATCCCGGACGAGACGTCCGCGGAGTCCGAGGCGGGATAAGGTCGGCGTGCGTCGCTGATCGCGCGCGGAGACGGAGTCGGGACGTGACGGTACGGGTCGGCGTAAACGGGTTCGGGCGGCTCGGCCGCAACTTCTGGCGCGCCGTGGACAAGCTGCCCGGCAACGACGTCGAGATCGTCGCTGCCAACGACCTCGGCGACCTCAAGACGATGGCGCACCTGCTCAAGTACGACACCGTGCTCGGGCCGCTGCCCTACGACGTCAGCACCTCCGGCGACACGATCGAGATCGGGCCGCACCGGCTGCGCATCCTCGCCGAGCGCGACCCCGCCGCACTGCCGTGGGCAGACCTCGGCGTCGACGTCGTCATCGAGTCCACCGGCCGCTTCACGAAGGCGGAGGACGCGCGCAAGCACATCGACGGCGGCGGCGCCAAGAAGGTCATCATCTCCGCGCCTGCCAAGGGCGAGGACATCACGATCGTCATGGGCGTCAACGACGAGCGCTACGACGCCGCGTCACACCACATCATCAGCAATGCATCGTGTACGACGAACTGTGTCGCGCCGCTGGCCAAGGTGCTGCTCGACAACTTCGGCATCGTCCGCGGCTTCATGACGACGATCCACGCCTACACCAACGACCAGGTCATGCTCGACTTCCCACACGAGGATCTCCGGCGGGCGCGCGCGGGCGCGCAGAACATCATCCCGACGACGACCGGCGCGGCGAAGGCCGTCTCGCTGGCGATCCCGGAGCTCAAGGGCAAGCTCGACGGGTTCGCGATGCGCGTCCCGGTGCCGGACGGATCCGTGACAGACCTCGTCTGCGAGGTCGAGCGCGAGACGACGGTCGACGAGGTGAAGGCGGCGTACGAGAAGGCGGCCGGCAGCGGGTCGCTGGCGGGTTACCTGCGCTACACCGAGGACCCGATCGTGTCCTCCGACATCGTCGGCGACCCATCCTCGTGCGTCTTCGACGCGTCGCTGACGATGACGAACGGCAACCTCGTCAAGGTCGTCGGCTGGTACGACAACGAGTGGGGTTACAGCAACCGGCTGGCCAGCCTCGCGGCGCTCGTCGGCGCGCGCCTGTAGCAGCGGGTGCGCTCGGTCGACGACCTCGCCGTCGCGGGGCGCCGCGTCCTCATCCGCAGTGACCTAAACGTGCCGCTGGACGGCGGCCGGATCACCGACGACGGGCGCGTGCGGGCGAGCGTGCCGACGATCCGGTCCGTCCTCGATCGCGCGGGCCGGGCCGTCGTGATGAGCCACCTCGGCCGGCCGAAAGGCGGACCCGACCCGGCGTACACCCTGGCGCCGGTCGCGGCGCGCCTCGGCGAGCTGCTCGGCCAGCCGGTGGCGTTCGCGACCGACGTGGTCGGCGAGAGCGCACGCGCGACAACCGACGCGCTGCGCGACGGCGAGGTCGCGCTGCTCGAGAACCTGCGCTTCGAGCCGGGCGAAACGACGGACGACGCGGCCTTCGCGGCCCAGCTCGCAGGGCTCGGCGACTGCTACGTCGGAGACGCGTTCGGTGCAGTCCACCGCGCGCACGCGAGCGTGTCCGCGCTGCCACGCACCATGGAGCATGCCGCGGGCTACCTCGTGCAGGCAGAGCTCGACGTGCTCCGGCGGTTGACCACGCCGGATCGGCCCTACGTCGTCGTGCTCGGTGGGTCGAAGGTGAGCGACAAGCTCGCCGTCATCACCAACCTGCTGGGTACCGTCGACCGGTTGCTTGTCGGCGGCGGGATGTGC
>JBHELW010000222.1:0-11150 GCA_046262915.1 Mycobacteriales bacterium
GACAGCCGGTAGCCCCGCTCCCCGACGACGGTGTCGAGCCCGTCGGGCAACGCGCCCACCCACTCCGCCGCGTCGACCGCGTCCAGCGCCGCCCACACGTCCTCGTCGCTCGCGCCCGGCCGCGCGAGCACGACGTTGTCGCGAATCGTGCCGACGAAGACGTGGTGCTCCTGCGTCACCAGCGACACCTGCTCGCGCAGTACTTCGGCGGGCAGCAGTGAGACCTCGGCGCCGCCGACCGTGACCGAGCCGGTGCGCGGCGGGTGTACGCCGGCCAGCAGCCGGCCGAGTGTCGACTTGCCCGCCCCGGACGGGCCGACCACGGCGATGCGGGTGCCGGTCGATACCGAAAGCGACACGTCGTGCAGCACGTCGTGTCCCGCGCGGTAGGCGAAGCGGACATCGCGCGCGACCATCTCGTCCGACGCTGGCACGTCGTCGCCTACGGGCTGCTGCGGGACCGCCGCTACGCCGAGCAGTCGCGCCATCGACGCCGTGCCGATCTGCAGCTCGTCGAGCCATGACAAGACGACGTCGAGCGGCTCGACGACCATCTGCCAGTAGAGCGCCACGGCAGTGACCTGACCGACAGTCGCACCGCCGGCGCGTACCAGCAGGCCGCCGAGCGCGACGATCGCGACCATCGGCAGCACGAAGCCGAAGTCGATCGCGGGGAACCACACGCTGCGCAAGCGAAGCGTTCCGAGCTCCGCCTGCACGAACTCGCGCACGTCTGCGTCGGTCCGTTCGACGCGACGCGACGCGAGCCGCAGGGCCTCGACCGTGCGTCCGGCATCCGCGGTCTCCACGATGCCCGCGGTGACCTGCGCGCTGGCGGCCATCTCGCGCTGGTAGGCAGCCGGCGCACGCCGCCGGTACCACCGCGTGATCGGGGCCAGCACGACCACGCCGACGAGCATCGCCACCGCCACCTGCGGCGACGTGACGAACGCCGCTATCGCGATGAGTGCGACGTAGAGCAGTGCGACGGAGATCTCCGGCGCGGCTTGGCGCACGGCGTAGGCGAGGCGGTCGGTGTCGGCGGTTGCACGGGCGACGAGGTCGCCGGTGCCCGCGCGCTCGACCGTGCCGAGCGGCAGCGCGACCGCGCGCTCGAGGAACTCCTCGCGCAGCTCCGCCAGGACCTGCTCGCCGAGCACCGCGCCGCGGAAGCGTGCCCACCCGGTGAGCAGCGACTGCGCGAGCAGCGCCGTGCCGAAGAGCAGCGCGAGCCGGTCGACGTCGTCCCGGGTGATGCCGTGCCGGAGGCCGTCGATCACCGCCCCGAGGACACGCGGGCCGACCAGCCCGGCGACCGCAGCCGCCGCATGCAGGGCGAGGGTCACGAGGAAGGTCCGCCGGTGCCGCCGCAGCAGCTCGCGCGTCTTCCGGCGTACGACGGCGCGATCCGCCACCGGCAGCCGGTGCGTGCTCACACCTCCTCCCCGCGGGTGACAAGCGCGGCGTATGCCGGGTCGTCGCGCAGCAGGTCGCGGTGCTGCCCGGCTGCGGTGACGACGCCGTCCGCGAGCAGGACGACGGTGTCCGCGCGGTCGAGCAGCAGCGGACTGGTGGTGACGACGACGGTGGTCCGGTCGGCGCGCAGCGCGCGCAGGCCATTGGCGACGCGCGCCTCGGTGTGCGCGTCGACGGCCGAGGTGGGCTCGTCGAGGATGAGCACGTCCGCGTCGGCGCGCAGCGCACGGGCGAGCGCGAGCCGCTGGCGCTGCCCGCCGGAGAGCGACCGGCCGCGTTCCGGCAGCTCGCCGTCGAGGCCACCGTCGACCGAGTCGACGACGTCCCACGCACTCGCGGCGTCGAGCACCTCCTGCTCGGTCAGCGATCCGCCGAGCGACGGCACGTCGAGGTTGTCCCGCACGGTTCCGGAGAGCAGCACCGGCGCCGCGTCCGATACGACGACGCGCGCGCGCACGTCGTCGACGCGCAGGTCGCGCAGCGCGACGCCGCCGAGCGTCACGCCGTCCTCGACGTAGCGACCGAGGCGGTCTACTAGCGCGGTCGCCGACTCCGGTGAGGTCGCGGCGATCGCCGTGAAGCGGCCGGGTTCGACGACGAGACCGCTGTGCGCGTCGGCGAGTGCGGCGCCCGGAGGCGGAAGGACCGCGGGCTGCACCGGGTCGGCGATGCGCCGCTGCTGGTTGAGCAGCCGGCACAGCCGCCCGGCGGAGACGGTCGCGGCGGCGTACTTCCGGGCGGCCTCGGTGAACGTCTTCAGCGGCACGACGAGGAACGCGGTGTAGGCGTAGAACGCGACGAGCTCACCGGGGGAGATGCGTCCCGCGATGACGAAGCGCGCACCGAGCCACGTGACGCCGACGACGAAGAGCCCGGGCAGGGCGACCTCGAGAGCCTCGAGGGCGGCCTGGTAGCGCGCGGTCTCGACACCGGCCCGCCGTACCGACTGCGAGGCCTCGCGGAAGCGGGTGAGGAAGGCGCCCTCGCCACCGAAGCCGCGCAGCACCCGCAGCCCGCTCACCGTGTCGGCCGCGAGCGAGCTCGCCGCGCCGAGGCGTTCGCGCTGGGTGCGCTCGCGGTTCTCGAGCGGGCGGACCAGCGGACCGATCGTCGCAGCGAGCAGCGGCACACCGACGAGTACGACCGCGCCGAGCACGGGCGACGCGAGCAGCAGGATGATCGCGACCGCGGTGAACGACACGATCGCGCCGACGAAGCGCGGGATCACGTCGAGCGCCCGCGCGACGTTGCGCACGTCGGACCCGCTGGCCGCGGCGATGTCGCCGGCGGACGCGTGCACTGTCACGTCGGCGCCGAGGTGCGCGACGTGCCGGCCGAGGATCTGCTGCAGCCGCGACGACCCGACGAGAAACGCCGTTACGGCGAAGCGGTGGCGCATCACGCCGACGAGCGCCTGGAAGGTGCCGAGCCCGAGCAGCACGAGGGCCCAGGTTCGGATCCCCGCGAGGTCTTGGCGCGCGACGCCGCGGTCGATCGCTCGACCAAGCGCGAAGGGCACCAGCGCCTGCGCGCCCATCCACGCGACGCCGAAGACGACGCCCCCGGCGGTCGTCACCGCCTGTCGGCGCGCGACCCAGAGCAGGAACCGGCCCGGGGTCCGCAGATCGGGCGTGCCGGGGTCGACGTGGGGGAGTGCGCGCACCCCGACACGCTACGTGCGCACGCGCGATCGCTCGACCGAGTTTCGCGCCACTAGTGCTGCATCGTCGTGTCTGCGCGCAGTGTCGTGACCGCAGGGACGCACAGCACGATCGCGGCCAGGACGAAGTGCGTGACGACCGCGATCCAGAGAACCGTCGAGACGCCGAAGACTCCGGCGAGCGGTCCGACGATGGCGTAGCCGATCGGCAGCAGCGCGATTGACCCGAACCAGTCGTAGGCGCTGACCCGCGACAGCTTGTCGGCTGGGATGAGGCGCATGAGCGTCGTCTCCCACAGCGCACCGAACATCGCGAAGCCCGCCCCGCTGAGCGCCGCCGCGCCAACGAGCGCGACGAGTGGTGCGCGCGCAGCGAGCATCAGCGCGAAGAGGCCATACCCGAGCCCGCAGATCGTCGCGACGAGAAGCGGTCGTCGGACGCGCACGTGCAGCGCGACGAGTCCGCCGACGACCGAGCCCAGGCCCAGCACGGTGAGCGTGGTCGCCCAGGGCTTCGCGCCGCCGTAGTGCGTCTTGCTGACGAGCGCGCCGAGGACGTAGATCGGCGGCAGCACGAGCAGATGGAAGACGCCGAACTGCGCGACCACCACCCAGAGCCAGGTGCGCGAGCGGAACTCGCGCCAGCCGTCGCGCAGGTCGGCGAGCATGCTCGACTGCTCGCGTTCGATCGCCGGCCGCGGCGGGATCGCGAGCAGGCAGAGCGCGCTGACGCCGAACGTCGCCGCGTTGACGGCGAGCGCGACCGCGCCGCCGCCGACGACGACGATGACGCCGGCGAGGGCCGGTCCGACGACCTGCGCCGTCGACCACGCGACCTGGCGCAACGCGTTGGCCTCCTGCAGCCGCGGCGCGCTGGCGACCTCGGGGATGAACCCGGCGTACGTCGGGGAGGCAAAGGCGTGTGCCGTGCCGCGCACCGCCTCGAGGGCGGCGAGCTGCCAGAGCTGCCACCCGTCGGTGAACAGCAGTGCGGCGGCGAGCGCCTGCATCACGCAGCTGACGCTGTCGCTCGCGATGAGCACGCTGCGTCGCGGCGCCCGGTCTGCGACGACGCCGCCGATGAGCAGGAACAACACGAGCGGCAGGCTGTGCGCGGTCAGCACGACGCCGAGGGCGCCCGCGCTGTTGTACTTCTCGAGTACGGCGAAGGACAGCGCTACGGGCAGCATGAAGTCCCCGGCGAACGAGACCCCGTGCCCGATGAGGAAGAGCCGGAAGTCGCGTTCGCGCAGGACCGCGAACCGGCTCTGGCGCATTCGCGCGACGCTAGCCGCGCGCCGCGGCAAAATCTCCGAATATGACGGCGAGCTGCCACCGCGCGGATCTTCCGGCGTACGCCGAGAGGCTGACGCAGGAGGGCGAGCGCTTCGCCCAGCTCATCACCGGAGCTGGTGGGGACGCGGCGGTCCCCACGTGTCCCGGCTGGACCGTGCGCGACGTCAGCGAGCACGTCGGCGGGCTCTACCGCTGGGCCGAGACGATGGTCCGAACGCTCTCGCCGGAGCGCGTCCCGGCGAGCGCGCTCGACCTCACGACGCCGGAGGACTTCCCGGGGCTGCCGGACTGGGTGCGCGCCGGGCTGACCGCGCTCGTCGCGACCGTGCGCGCGGCCGACCCGGACGCGCCGATGTGGGCGTGGGGCTCGGACAAGCACGCCCGCTTCTGGGGCCGGCGGATGCTTTTCGAAACGGTCGTGCATCGAGCCGACGTCGACTACGCCCTCGGCAACGTGCCGCGCGTCGACGGGCAGACCGCGGTCGACGGCGTCGACGAGTTCCTCGACAACCTGCCGCATGCGGCGTACTTCGCGCCGAAGGTCACCGAACTCCGCGGCGCCGGCGAGACGCTTGAGCTGCACGAGACCGACAGCGGCACGTCATGGCGTATCACGTTCGGCACGGACGGCTTCACCTGGCAGCACGCCGACCGCGCGACGGCGGACGCCGGCATTGAGGGCAGCGCGGAGGCGCTGCTGCTCTTCGTCTACGGGCGCGCGCCCGGCGCCGTAAAACGCAGCGGTGACGACGGGGTCGTCGACCGCTGGGTCGAGCGCTCCGCGATCTGAGCGACGCTAGTCGCGTAGGTCAGCGAGCAGCGTTGAAGGCACGATGCGCAACGGGTAGGGCTGTACGACTTCGCATGGCTGGTCGGCGCGGACACGTGCACGTTCGACGTACTGGCCGGGGGACTCGAGCTCCAACACCGTCAGGGTGACTGGTTCGTCTGGATCGACAAGCCAGTACGACGGCACGCCGATGCGCGCGTAGGCATCGCGCTTCAGCAACTCGTCCACGCGTCGCGTGCTCGGCGAGAGGATCTCGATCACCAGCAGCGGTGTCGTCTCGTTCGCTGCGCGTTCGAAGTCCGCGCGCCAGCGCACGCTGAGATCTGGCTGCAGGTTGGTGCTCGGCTCTCGATTGACGTTGCTAGGCGCGGGATAGACGAGCATGTCGCGAGGTCTCGCGGCGTCGAGAAGGCGGAACAGTGCAGCGGCGACAACGTGGTGGCGCTCCCGTGGGGCCGGCGTCACGAGCAGCGCCCCGTCGAGGAGCTCATATCGGCGGCCGTCGTCCGGGAAGTCGTTCATGTCCGCGAGCGTGTATGGCGCCGTGCTGGTCACGCTGCTCATCGTGCGCCTCCCGACTGACCACACGTCAAGGCTCGGACGCACCACACCGCCGCGGTATGCCCGAGCTAAATCTGTGGACGGCTACATCACGACGTAGGTCGTATCTCCCGCGCTGCTCGCGCGTTGGATCAAGTATCCCAGCCTGAAGGGTCTTCCTTTGCCTGCCCGTCTCAGCCTCCGCGCTGCAGCGCTGCTCCTCTGCCTGAGCGCGGCGGTCGTCGCGACCCCGGTCGCCGCGCACGCCGTGACAACCGCGACGATCAGCGGTCGGGTCACGTCGGCGTCGTCTGGCATGCCCCTGGCCAACATCTGCGTCAGCGCGGAGGACGCCGGGACGCAGCGTCCTGTGGCGTATATCCGATCGGCAAGCGACGGGAGCTACACGCTGGCCGTTGTCGGCGGCAACTACAAGGTCCTGTTCGAAGACTGCGACGGCACGACGTACGTCGACCGCTACTACGGCCACGCGCTCACCTTCTTCCTAGGGCGCTCGGTGGGCGTCGGCGACGGGCAGGCGCTGACGGGCATCGACGAGGCGCTCGACAGTGCTGGCTCGCTGAGCGGAACCCTCACGGACGACCGCGGGCTTCCCGTCGACGGGCTGTGCGTGTCGTTGACGGTTCCTGACTACGAGTACTCACCGACGCAGCGCATCATCCGAAGTGATGCGGCGGGGCACTATCGGGCGACGAACCTGCCGGCCGGCTCGTTCCACGTGCAGGCGCGCGCGTGCGGGTCGCTCGACTACGTACCGACCTATTACCCACAAGGTTTCCTCCGGTCCAGCGCGGCACCCGTGACGGTTTCGGCCGGTGCCGATACACCCGGCGTCGACATTGCCGCGTCTCGAGCCGGCACCGTGACCGGATCGGCACGGCGACCCGACGGCTCGACAGTGCCCGGCCTGTGCGTCGTCGTCCATGCCGGCAACACCGCGGTCTCCGAGGGAGACCGGGGGGCGACGACAGACGCGCAGGGGTCCTACACCGTCGTTGGCGCGGTGCCCGGGTCACGCCTGGTCGAGTTCCACGACTGCGCGAGCAGCGCGTCGCCGAGCGTCTGGTATCCCGACAAGCTCAATCCCGGTGACGCGACTCGCGTTGAGGTCCCAGCTGGCGGAGTCGTCGCCGGCATCGATGGGGTCATCGACTCTGGCGCGACGATGAGCGGCGTTGTCACCGACACTGCGGGCGCTCCGGTTGACAGCGCGTGCGTCCGTGTCTTCCACGGCACGGAGCAGGTGAATGTCACCGGCGCGATGAGCGACGCCGATGGCCAGTGGATTGTGCGCGGTCTCCCGGCGCACCCGGACTACTACGTCGAGTTCAGCGGCTGCGGCGTCGGCGGCGAGAGGTACGCGCGGTCCTACAACGGCGGTGCGGTGCGTCCGGCCGATGCGGTACGCATCGACGTACCGAATCATTCGGTCGTCACCGGTGTGAACGGCGTCCTGCAGCGTGGCGGCAGCCTCAGCGGGACGGTCGTTCGCGCCGACAACGCCAATCCGATCAAGGACGTCTGGGTCGTCGTGTTCGACCCGACCGGATTCCAGGTCGCGGCCGTTCCGACCGACGCCTTCGGCACCTACACCGCACGGCAGCTCAACCCCGGTGACTACACCGTCCGGTTCGGCACCGCAGGTATGCGCGGTGAGCTCTGGTACGACGGCGGCAGCAGCGCTGCCGCCGCGACCCCGGTCACCATCGCATCGGGGGTTGACCGACCGGGCGTGAACGCGCGCATCACTTATCCGTCCGTGCCGGGGGCGCCACCGGCGCCCGCTGCGACGCCCTACGACGGCCGGCTCGACGTGTGGGTCATGGTGCCGAGCGACCACGGTGCTTCGCCGCTCACCGACATGCAGATACTTGCCGACGGTGTCGTCGTCGCGACGACGTCGCCAGCGGACCACTCCGTCAACGTCTCCGGCCTGACGAACGGACACAACTACGTGATCACGACGCGTGCGCGGAACGCGCAGGGCGCCGGTCCCGAGTCGCCGGCAACGCGCGCGACCCCGTCAGCGCAGACGAGCCTGGCGATTTCCGTGCCGGGCGCCGTGACCTACCCGGGGACCATCACCGTCAGCGCCCGGCTCCGACGCAGCCTCACCGGGTCGGCAGTCGGGGGTGTCCCGGTCAAGCTCTATTCGCACCCGCACGGGGTCTTCAACCGCGAGGACTACATCGGAAGTGCGGTCACGGCTCCCGACGGCCTGGTCCGGTTCACGCGGCGACCGACGACAAGCACGGACTATCTGTTCCGCTACGACGGAAACGCCGCCTTCCGCGGCAGCATGAGCGCCACGCGCACGGCGTTCCTCACGGCGCCGATCTCCGTCACCACGTCTGCTACGACGTATCGCCTGGGCCAGACGATCAGCTTCGGCACATCCGTCAGCCCCAACCGCGCCGGCGCGATCGCCTACCTGCAGATCTACAGCAGTGGCGGCTGGCGCTCGATCACGTCACGGACACTCACGAGCACCAGCCGCGCGACCTTCACTGCTCGACCGACATCGCGTGGCACGTACAGCTACCGGATCTACACGCCGTACACCACGCGGTTCCAAAAGGCGTTCAGCCGTACGGTCGTCGTCCGCATCGCCTAGACGGAACGCGCACGGCCGGTCGGCGCGTAACGAACCCGTGACGCGGGCGCGGACAATGCTGACCGTGACCGGGGCGCGGCGCACGACGTACCTCGCATGGGGTTGCTGGCTCTTCACGCTCGCCGGCATGTCGAGCTACGCGGTGCTCACCCGCCTCGGCGGCGAGGACAAAGGACCGCTCATTGAGGCTGTGCCGATCTTCACGATGTTCGTGGTCCTCGCGAGCGTCGGCGCGGTGCTGGCCTCGAAGCGTCCCCGCAACGCGATCGGGTGGCTGCTGAGCGCTATCGCCAGTGGCGCGACGCTCGGCAACCTGACCCAGGTCTACGCGGATCTCGCCGTGTCGCCGAAGCACGCCGCGCTGCCGGGAGCCGCGTGGTCGGCGTGGTTCGGTCTGTGGCTGTGGCCGGCGTCGATGCTGCTTCTGCTCTTCGTTCTGCTGCTGTTCCCCGACGGGCGTCCGCCGTCGCCGCGGTGGCGACCGTTCGTCCGGGCGGGGGTCGCCGGAGGCGTGTTCCTGCTCGCGCCTAACGCGTTGCGTCCGGGACTGCTCGGGGACGAGGCAGAGTTGCCTCTGCAGAACCCAGTAGGTGTGCGGGCGGCGACCGGAGTCCTGAAGGTCATGGGCGCGCTTGGCGTTGCTCTTCTGGTCACGCTGTTCGTGACCGTCGTCGTGTCGCTCATCGTTCGCAGCCGACGTTCGGCCGGTGTGGAGCGCCAGCAACTGAAGTGGCTCGGCTTCGCGGGTGTGTGCTTGATCATCGGCGGCCCCGGCGTCGGCCTGACCGCCGACGCGTTCGGGGCGCCATGGCTCAGTGACGTCGGCTTCGCCCTCGGGGTCGCCGCGGTACCGGTAGCGATCGCAGTTGGCGTGTTGCGCTACCGGCTGTACGAGATCGACTCAATCATCAACCGCACGATCGTCTACGCCGTGCTGACCGCGACGCTCGGTGGCGTCTACCTCGGGATGGTGCTCGCCTTGCAGGCGCTGCTCGGCGCGGTCACGCCATCGTCTGCCAACAACGGTGTTGCCGTCGCCGCCTCGACGCTCGCGGCGGCGGCCGCATTCCAGCCCGCGCGCCGGCGTATCCAGGGCTTCATCGACCGGCGGTTCTACCGGCGCAAGTACCACGCGGCGCGCACCGTCGAGGTCTTCGCGCGCGGGCTCCGCGACGAGGTGGACCTCGAGACCCTCTCGTCGAACCTGCTCGCCGTAGTCCGCGAGACGATGCAGCCCACGGCCCTCTCGCTCTGGTTACGTTGACCCGATGACGCTCTCGGATCAGGTTGTCGCCAGCGAGCCGCTCGGATCGGCCGGCGCATCGGGGAACACGCTCGAGCGGGTCACGCTGCGCGATGGGCGTCGGCTGATTCGCAAGCGGGTGTCCCCGGAGTGGGACTGGCTCTCGCGGGCGACTGGTGACGACGGCCGGGCGCTGTGGATGTGGCGCAACGGCTTGTTCGACCGCATTCCGGCGGCGCTAGAGCATGCGACCGTCGCGGTCGAGGAGGACGGCGCGGCGTGGACCGTGTTCATGCGCGACGTCTCCGACGCCATGGTTCCGGGTGAACAGCGGGTTGACCGCGATGCGGTGCAGCGCGTGCTCGCCGCGATGGCCGAGATGCACCTTGCGTTCTGGGGCGAGCGGTTTCCCGCTCTCTGTTCGCTCGAGCAGCGTTACCAGTTGCTCTCACCAGAAACGGCTCGGCGCGAGGTCGAGCTGGGTTATACGACGAGCGACTTGATCCCGCGCTGCTGGGCCATGTTCCGCGAGCTGGCCGACCCCGACATCGCCCGCGCGATCATGACGATCGTCGAGCGTCCGTCGCTGCTCGCCGGCCAGTTGGACAAGTGCGAGCCGACGCTCATCCACGGTGACGTGCGACTGAGCAACCTCGGCTTCGCCGGCGAGCGCGTGGTGCTCATCGACTGGGGGGAGCGGAGCGGGACCGCACCGGCCGCCGTCGACCTGGCGTCGTTCCTTGCGTTCGACGCGCGGCAGATGGACGTCTCACGCGACGACGTAATCAGCGACTTCCGCGAGCTCTACGGCGAGCGCCATGACGAGAGGGCGCTCCAGCTAGCCCTGATCGGCGGGATGGTTCAGCTCGCGCCCCACCTCGTCTTGGAATACGTGCTCAAAGGCGGTGACGACCATCGTGCCGCCGCACTCGGCGAGATCGCGTGGTGGACAGAGAAGGTGCAGGCCGCGTTCGAGACCTGGTCACCTGTCTGAGCTTGCGTCTGACTGCGGCGGCGCAGCGGCTACTGCCAGAGACCGAGGACTAGACCGACGAGAGTGAACCGGGCGAGCTCGCTGCCCGCGTTGATGAGGGTGAGCGCCGTGGGCCGTCCTTCGAAAGCATCGCCGCCGGCGACCGCGAGGGCGCTGACGATCCCGACGTAAAGGCCGGCGAGCGCACCACCCCCGGCGGAGTCGACGCCCGCCCAGTCGAGCAGCGCCGAGATGAAGACCGCAGTGACGAGCGCGCTGATGATGACGATGACGAACGGCTTGGCACGCGGGCCGCCGGATCCGGGCTCACGGGTCTTGCCCTGCGCGGCCATCCAGCGGTTGCCGAAGACCGGCGGCGCGTACCAGAGGAACCCCAGCGCCATCTGCGCGACGACGGCGACGATGACGCCGACCCACTCGACCGAGTAGCTGTCCATGAGACCCCCAAGCTCGTGGCTGCGCCGAACGATAGGCGCAACGAGGAGCCAGGTCCCGGAGGCGCAGGGCGTTACTGCA
>JBHELW010000223.1:0-5075 GCA_046262915.1 Mycobacteriales bacterium
GCCGCGCGCGTGGTGGAGCACGTCGCGGCGATGCGCAACGCGCTGGCCACCGTCGAGGCGGCCGCGGCCAAGCGGGTGGCCGAGACCGGGCACTGGCGCCGCGCCGGCGCGACCTCGGCAGAGGCATGGCTGGCTGGTCAGGGCGGCACGACGGTGGGCGCCGCGCGCGACGCCCTCGCTACTGCGGAGCGCCTCGTATCACTGCCGCGGACGGCGGCGGCGGCCAAGCGCGGGGAGCTCTCCCCGGCGAAGGCGGACGCGGTGACCGCGGCTGCCGTCGTCGCGCCGCAACATGAGGTTGCCCTGCTCGAGCAGGCGGCCACAACGCCGCTCGGCGTGCTGCGCGACAGCTGTCTCGCCGTGCGTGCGGCGGCGGACGCGGACCCCGAGGCGACCTACGCCCGGCAGCGCGCGTCCCGCTCGCTCGTGCGCGGCCGCAACGGCGAGGGCATGCACACCGGGTGGTGGCGGACCACCGCAGACGACGGCGCGTGGATCGACGTCGCGCTCGAGCCGATCATCGACGAGATGTGGCAGAGCGCCCGCCGGGAGGGCCGCCGCGAGCCGCGCGCGGCCTACGCGATGGACGCCATGGTCGAGCTGTGTCGCCGCGCGAGTGGTGGCTGGTCGGCCTCGGCCGACGCGGCTGACCCGAGCACGTCCGGCGCCCGCAGCGCGGGTGACCTCACAACCGCCACGGCCGACAGCACGGGTGACCTCACCCCCGCCACCGCCGGCCGCACCGGCGGCAAACCCAAGCAGATCCCCGAGCGCTTCCTCGCACTGCTCCGCATCGACGTCAGCGCCTTGCAGCGCGGGTCGGTCGCGGATGGCGAGTGCTGCGAGATCGCCGGGGTCGGCCCGGTGCCGGTTGGAGTGGCGCGCGAGCTGTTGGGCGAGAGCGTCGCGAAGCTGGTCATCACTAAAGGCACCGACGTCGCGAACGTCACCCACCTGGGCCGCGGGCCCACCGCCGCGCAGCGCATTGCCGCCATCTGGCAGTCACCGATCTGCGTGGCCGAAGGCTGCGGGCGCCGCGCGCGGCTGGAGTTCGACCACCGCACGCCGTGGGCGAAGGTGCACGAGACCCGGCTCGACAACATCGACCGTCCGTGTGACCAGCACCACGACCTCAAGACCTACGACGACTGGGAGCTCGTCGAGGGCACCGGCGTCAGACCGATGGTGCCGCCCACTGATCCGCGACATCCGCGCTACAAGCCACCGTCCAGGCCGCCGCCGGAACCCGACGGGTAGTGCGCGTCGCTGACGTCGCCATGCACGGCGCCGCCGCGGCAGCGTCCGTTACGCGCCGATCTCGCAGACGACGGCGCCGCTGGTGATCACCGCGCCGGGCTTGGCGGCGAGGTTGCGGATCGTGCCGTCCTTGTGGGCGGTGAGCGGCTGCTCCATCTTCATCGCCTCGATGACGGCCACAAGGTCGCCCTTGGCGACGGTGTCGCCGTCCGCGACGGCGACCTTGACCACAGTGCCCTGCATCGGTGCTGTCAGCGCGTCGCCGCTGACGGCGGCGGCGCCCTGGCGAGACGACGCGCGACGCGGCGCTTTCTGCGTTGACGCGGATGACCCCGACGTACCTAGGCCCGCGGGCAGCACGACTTCCACCCGCTTGCCGCCCACCTCGACGGTGACGCGCTCGCGCGCCGCGGGTTCGGCAACCGCCGCGCTTCCGGCGTAGGGCTCGATGGTGTTGTTGAACTCCGTCTCGATCCAGTTCGTGTGCACGGCGAAATCGACGAAGGCGGGGTCGCGCACGACGGCTCGGTGGAACGGCAACGCCGTCGCGAGACCGTCGATCTGGAACTCGTCGAGCGCTCGGCGCGCTCGCGCCAGTGCCTGCTCGCGGTCGACGCCGTAGACGATCAGCTTCGCGAGCAGCGAGTCGAAGTTGCCACCGACGACGGATCCGCCGTGTACGCCGGAGTCGAGCCGCACGCCCGGACCCTCGGGCGGGACCCACGTCTCGACGGTGCCTGGCGCGGGCAGGAAGCCGCGCCCCGGGTCCTCGCCGTTGATGCGGAACTCGAACGCGTGCCCGCGCGGCGTGGGCGTGGTGTAGGCGAGCCGCTGCCCGTCCGCGATGCGGAACTGCTCGCGCACGAGGTCGAGGCCCGTGACCTCCTCGGTTATGGGGTGCTCGACCTGCAGCCTCGTGTTGACCTCGAGGAACGACACCGTGCCGTCCTGGCCGACGAGGAACTCGACCGTGCCGGCGCTGGCGTAGCCGGCCTTCTCGCAGATCGCCTGGGCGGCGCTGTGCATCTGCGCCCGCTGCTCGGCGGTCAGCTTCGGCGCGGGCGCCTCCTCGACCAGCTTCTGGTGGCGCCGCTGCAGCGAGCAGTCGCGGTCGCCGACCACGACGACGTTGCCCGAGAGATCACCGAGCACCTGCACCTCGACGTGCCGCGGCCGGTCGAGGTAGCGCTCGACGAAGCACTCGCCCCGGCCGAACGCGACCTCCGCCTCTCGTACGGCGGAGGCGTAGAGCTCAGCGACCTCCGGCATCGTGCGCGCGACCTTGAGCCCGCGGCCGCCACCCCCGAACGCGGCCTTGATCGCAACGGGCAGCCCGTGCTCCGTCGCGAACGCGATCACCTCGTCGGCGCCGCTGACCGGGTCGGGGGTACCGGGCACGAGGGGTGCGCCAACCGCGAGCGCGATGTGGCGCGCCTCGGTCTTGTCGCCCAGTCGCCGGATCGCGTCCGGTGGTGGCCCGATCCAGGTCAGCCCGGCGTCGATGACGGCCTGCGCGAACTCGGCGTTCTCAGACAGGAAGCCGTAACCCGGGTGTACGGCGTCGGCTCCCGCCCGCCGCGCGACGTCGAGCAGCTTCGCGATTGCGAGGTAGCTCTCACCCGGTGTCGAGCCGCCGAGGGCGTAGGACTCATCCGCGAGCCGCGCGTGCAGCGCGTCGAGATCGGGCTCGGCGTAGACCGCGACGCTCGCGAGGCCCTCGTCGCGACAGGCGCGGATCACGCGCACCGCGATCTCGCCGCGGTTCGCGATCAGGACCTTGCGCACGCGCGCAGTTTAGGCGCGCGGGTGGCCGCTAACGACCGACAGCCGCGCGCCAGGCGCCTGGCCCGGGGTGCACTGGTGCGCGCACGAGTGCGCGGCGATCCGCCCAGCGCGAGGACAATGGCACGGCACTCGCCACCGTGGTGCGCCGCCGTGTCCGCAACGCGAGTACCAGTGCGGCGAGCTCGTTCTCGTCGAGGTCGCCACGTACAACGCGCAGCGCCGGCTGCTCGCTCACGCCCGGCCTGATGTCAACGGCCGCGGGCGGGGTTGGGGTCCCCGCCTCGCGGAGGAGGCCGGGGTTGGTGCCCCGGCCGGGCCGGATGTCACAGCGGGATGTTGCCGTGCTTCTTCCGCGGCAGCGTCTCGCGCTTCGTCCGCAGTGCACGCAGCGCCTTGATCACCTCGCGCCGCGTCTCCGACGGCATGATCACCGCGTCGACGTAGCCGCGCTCCGCAGCGATGTACGGCGTCGCAAAGTGGTCGGTGTAGTCGTCGATGAGCTCGGCGCGCTTCGCCTCGGAGTCACTCGCCTTGGCGAGCTCCTTGCGAAAGACGATGTTGACCGCGCCCTGCGCGCCCATCACCGCGATTTCCGCAGTGGGCCAGGCGAAGGAGACGTCGCTGCGCAGGTGCTTCGACCCCATGACGTCGTACGCCCCGCCGTACGCCTTGCGGGTGATGACCGTGACCTTCGGGACGGTGGCCTCGGCGTAGGCGTAGATCAGCTTCGCACCCCGACGAATGATCCCGTCCCATTCCTGACCGGTCCCGGGGAGGAAGCCGGGCACGTCGACGAACGTCAGCACCGGGATGTTGAACGCATCGCAGGTGCGCACGAAGCGCGCGGCCTTCTCGGATGCATCGATGTCCAGGCAGCCGGCGAGCACCGTCGGCTGGTTCGCGACGACCCCGACGCTGCGTCCGTCGACGCGGCCGAAGCCGCACACCATGTTCTGCGCGAAGAGCGCGTGCACCTCAAGGAAGTCGCCCTCGTCGAGGACGTGCTCGATGACGCCGTGCATGTCGTAGGCCTGATTCGACGCGTCCGGGATGAACGTGTCGAGCTCTACGTCGAGCTCGTCCGCGTCATCGGCGCTCGCATAGGCGGGCGGGTCGTCGAGGTTGTTGCTCGGCAGGTAGCCGAGGAGCGCGCGCGCCGTCTCGAGGCACTCGTTCTCGTCCGCCGACATGAACTGCGCGACACCCGACTTGGTGTTGTGCGTCCGCGCGCCACCGAGGTCCTCGAACGCGACGTCCTCACCGGTGACGGTCTTGATGACGTCCGGTCCGGTGATGAACATGTGCGAGGTCTGGTCGACCATCAGCGTGAAGTCCGTGATCGCGGGGGAGTAGACCGCGCCGCCCGCGCACGGCCCCATGATCAGCGAGAGCTGCGGGATGACGCCGGACGCAATGACGTTGCGGTAGAAGATGTCGCCGTAGAGCCCGAGCGACACGACGCCTTCCTGGATGCGCGCGCCACCGGAGTCGTTGATCCCGATGACGGGGCAGCCGGTCTTCAGCGCGAGGTCCATGATCTTGACGATCTTCTCGCCGAAGACCTCGCCGAGACTGCCGCCGAAGACCGTGAAGTCCTGGCTGAAGACGCACACCGGACGACCGTCGACGGTGCCGTAGCCGGTGACGACGCCGTCGCCGTAGGGCCGGTGCTTGTCCACGCCGAAGTCGTGCGCCCGGTGCCGCGCGAGCGCGTCGGTCTCGACGAAGGAACCTGGGTCGAGCAGCGCGTCGATCCGCTCGCGCGCGGTCATCTTGCCCTTGGCGTGCTGGCTCTCGACCGCTTTCACGGAGCCGGCGTGTGCGGCGTCGTCACGGCGCCGCTGCAGCTCCGCGAGCTTGCCCGCCGTGGTGTGCGGGTCGACGCCGGCGGGCTCCTCGCGCGCGCGCTCGGCCATGGTCGGAGCCTATCGTCGCGATGTGTACGCCGACCTCGACCGGCCGCCGTTACGTGTCGACGCGTTGCGCGCCGCTCTGGTGCGCGAACCGCCGTGGCGCGACCTCGTGGTTCTGGA
>JBHELW010000224.1:0-9546 GCA_046262915.1 Mycobacteriales bacterium
CCTGTTGCGCGAGATGGAGGAGATGTACCTGCTCGGGGTGCAGCAGGGTCGGCGCGCGTCGGTGCGCGAACGCCGTCACCGGGCGGCGTAGACGTCGGGTTCTGCGTGCTCGATGTGAAGTTTTGGTCGCTGGGGCAACCAGATTTTCACATCGTCAACGGAGGACGGGCAGCGTGGGGGCGGCGCCTCGAGGGGGCTGGGGGGCGACGGGCGGCGCGGTCAGCAGACGGGGAGGCGGTCCCCGAGGTAGGCGTCGAGCTCGGCCAGTGGGATGCGCTCCTGGGTCATCGCGTCGCGCTCGCGGACCGTCGCCGCTTTGTCATCGAGCGACTCGAAGTCGACGGTGACGCAGTACGGCGTGCCGATCTCGTCCTGTCGCCGGTAGCGGCGCCCGATGGAGCCCGCGTCGTCGAACTCGACGTTCCACCGCTGGCGCAAGGTCGCGGCCAGCTCGCGCGCGACCGGGGAGAGGGCCTCGTTGCGCGACAGCGGCAGCACCGCCGCCTTGATGGGCGCCATCCGCGGGTCCAGCCGCAGCACCGTGCGCTTGTCGGTGCCGCCCTTCGCGTTGGGTGCCTCCTCCTCCGTGTAGGCGTCGAGCAGCAGCACGAGCACGGTTCGGTCGACGCCGAGCGCCGGCTCGACGACGTGCGGCACATAGCGCTCGCCCGACTCCTGGTCGAAGTAGGACAGGTCTACGCCGGAGGCCTTGCTGTGCGACGACAGGTCGAAGTCGCCGCGGTAGGCGATGCCCTCGAGCTCACCCCACTCGGTGCGCGCGAAGTCGAACCGGTACTCCACGTCGAAGGTGCCCCGGGAGTAGTGCGAGAGCTTCTCCTTCGGGTGCTCGTAGAACCGCAGGTTCTCCGGCTTGATCCCGAGGTCGACGAACCATGCCATCCGCTGCTCGCGCCAGTAGCCGAACCACTTCTCGCCCTCGGCCGGCGGCACGAAGTACTCCATCTCCATCTGCTCGAACTCACGCGTGCGGAAGATGAAGTTGGCCGGCGTGATCTCGTTGCGGAACGACTTGCCGATCTGCGCGATGCCGAACGGCGGCTTACGGCGGGAGGACGACGCGACGTTGTTGTAGTTGATGAAGATGCCCTGCGCGGTCTCCGGTCGCAGCCACACCTGCGCGCTGGAGTCCTCGACCGGCCCGACGAAGGACTTCATCATCCCGCTGAACTGCCGCGCCTCGGTGAACGAGCCCTTGCTGCCGCAGTGCGGGCACGGAATGTCGGCCAGGCCGTTCTTCGGCGGCTCCCCGTGCTTCGCCGCGTAGGCCTCCACGAGGTCGTCGGCGCGGTGCCGGGTATGGCAGGACAAGCACTCGGTCAGCGGGTCGGAGAACCCGGTCACGTGGCCCGAGGTCTCCCACACCTGCGGCGCGAGGATGATGCTCGAGTCCAGCCCGACGATGTCGTCGCGGGCGTGCACCATCGTGCGCCACCAGTGGCGCTTGACGTTGTTCTTCAGCTCGACACCGAGCGGGCCGTAGTCCCAGGCGGCGCGCAGCCCGCCGTAGATCTCGCTGCTGGGGTAGGCGATGCCGCGGCGCTTGGCCAGGCTGACCAGCGTGTCCATCCGGTCGGCTGGCATGAGCAGTCCTCAACGTGTCGGTCCGGCGGCTGGCGGTCGCGGAGCCTCGGCAAGCGCGCCCCACGTTATCCGGGAATCATCTTCGGCCGACACGCGGTTTGGGCAACGGGAGGTGCGCGGTGGCTCAGGTGCCGGATGTTGGAGAGCACGCACCGGACTTCACGTTGCCCGGGACGTCGCCCGGGGGCCCGCGCGACTACACCCTCTCGGCCGAGCGCGGGCATCCGGTCGTCCTCGCGTTCTACCCCGGCGACAACACCGCGGTGTGCACGGCGCAGCTCTGCTCCTACCAGGACCAGCTCTCGGCCTTCACCGACCTCGACGCGGTCGTGTGGGGCATCTCCGAGCAAGACCTCGACTCGCACGAGCGCTTCGCGGAAAAGCGGCACCTGACGTTCCCGCTGCTGGCTGACCCGGAGGGACGCGCCACGCGGCGCTACGGCGTGCACGCTCCGCTGCGCCTCAAGCGCTCGGTCTTCGTCGTGGACGCCGCGGGCGCGGTGGCGTGGCGGCACGTGTCGACGATCGGCCTCACTTACCAGAGCACCTCCGCGATCGCTCGCGTGCTGCGCGAGCTCGCCGTCGCGTCGTAACCGCGGGCGCCGTGTCGCGACCGTTCCTCACTCCCGGCGCTTCGCCGTTCCGCGCGGCCGTTGAGCGGCGCAGCGCGACGGTCGTCGTCTTCGCGCGCCGGCTGCCGCGCGCGCTGCCTGGACTGGTGGTGATCGCGCTCGTCGCAGGTGGTCTCGCCTTGCGCGGCGTGGCTGCCGCCTTCCTGCTGGCCGTGGTCGCCGTGGCGCTCGGCTGGCTGCTCTACCTGTCGTGGCCAGCGTTGCCGCGGCCGGGGCGCGCGATCCGCAGCGCGGTGATCGTGCTCGTCGTGATCGCCGCGGTGTCACGGATGGGCGCCACCTAGCGACGCGGTCCCCGCGCGTTGCGGCTTTTCGACCCTGCGGCATCGGGCACAATGTGTGATGCACGTCACAAAACGTGCTTGCGCATGCGCGCATCCCGTACGCCGAGCGAGGGACCGATGTCACCGGCTCGTCCGATCCGCGTGTTCCTGGCGGTCGCCGCACTCGCGCTCGCGGGCGCCGGTTGTGGCCTCAAGCCGAGCGCGAGCGACTCGCTGCGCGCCACCGGCGGCGTGTTGGCGCCGGGAACGTCGGCGCTGGGTGGTGACGGCCTAGCGGCGGGCACCGGCACGGCCTCCGGGCCGGGCACCGGGGTCAGCGCCGCCGGGCCGCTCGGGACCGGCGTCGGCACGGCGCCGACGGGCGGGCTCTCTACGGACGGCGGCTCCGGAAGTGACGGCGGCGCGGCGCCCCCCGGCACCCCGAGCTCGGCACCGACGGCCGCGTCGCGGCACGGGTCCGCGACGGACCGGGTCGGCGTCACCGCGACGACGATCCGCATTGGCATCCACGCACCCATCACCGGCGCCGCACCGATCCCCGAGGACTCGTTCGTGCAGGGCGCCGCCGAGTGGTGGGATCACCACGCGGTCTTCGGCCGCAAGGTCGAGGTCGAGTTCCAGGACGACCAGTACAAGCCGTCGGTGGCGCGACAAAAGTGCGAGGCCATGGCGCGTCGCGACTTCATCGTCCAGGGAGCAGCGGGCACCGACCAGATCCAGGCGTGCGGCAGCGATCCGGTGATCGCGCGCGACGTCGTGCCGTACTTCTCCGCCGGGGTGACGACCGCGGGCCTCGTCGGCCTCCGCCACTACTTCGCGGGCAGCCTGACCTATGAGGAGCAAGGTCCGCTCGTGTTGAAGAACGCGCAGATCCAGGGCTTCGCCAAAGCCGGCAAGTGGGCGCTCGTGCTCTCGGACACGCCGAACTTCGACGACGCGCTGCGCGGGATGTCGAAGCCGCTGCGCGCCGCGGGCATCCCGTTCGACGTCTACCGGACGCCGAAGTACGGCTCGCACGCCGACGAGGCGCGCATCGCCCAGCAGCTCGCCGCAGGTCGCTACCCGGTCGTCTACTTCCTGACCGCGCCGGCCTTCTTCCTCGGCGCCGCGCAGTCCGCGCACGGCCAGCTCTACCACCCCATCTGGACCGGCCCGGGCGTGAGCATGGCCGAAGGCACAGTGGCGGAGGTGGGCTGCAACGGGACGAGCGGCAACTTCGACGCGCGCTACCTGCACCCGTACCCCGGCGTCGACCGCGCGACGAAGGCGTTCTTCGACGCCGGCGGCGGCGACGACATCGCGTGGGACACCTACGCCAGCCAAGAGGCGCTCTATCGGATGTTGCTCGCCCTCCGCGGCGACATCAGCCGCGACAACTTCATCAACACCCTCGAGCGGTCGACCGTGAGCGTGCCCGGCTACCCGCCGCTGCGCTTCCGGCCGGACGACCACTTCGGCGGCACCGCGGCGTGGTCGCTGCGCACCGACTGCAGCAAGGCACCGCCTGACTCGAGTACGCCGGGCATGTTCGTCACCGCGCTGAAGGACCCGCTCTACCTCTGACGCGTCACGGATCGGCGAGCGCTCCGGCGTTCTCCAGGACCTCGATGCGGTTGCCGAGCGGGTCACGGGTGAACCCACGGCCGCCGCCGAAGATCTGCGGACCGTCCTCCCACGGTGCCCCAGCGGCTGTGATACGGCGGACGACGTCGGCGAAGTCGTCGACGACCAGCGCGAAGTGCGCGTCACGACTACCGCCACCGGCGTCGTCGCGCTCCGACACATGGATCTGCGTTCCCGCTCCGAGCTGGAACCACGCGCCCCGCGGGTCGAGCGCCGCCGGCTTCGGGACCTGCTGCAACGCGAGCACATCGACGTAGAACGCGACGAGGTCAGCCGTGCGACCGGGTGGAACGACGACGTTGACGTGCTGCAGGCGCGTCATGCCGGCTCGACGCTGCTCTCGACGCTGCCGTAGCGCCGGTCGCGCCGCGCGTAGTCCTCGATCGCGGCCCACAGGTGCCGGCGGTCGAAGTCGGGCCAGAGCGTGTCGACGAACGCGAGCTCGGCATACGCCGACTGCCACAGCAGGAAGTTGCTCACCCGCTGCTCCCCCGACGTGCGGATGAAGAGGTCTACGTCGGGCATGTCCGGCTCGTCGAGCGCACGCGCGATCGTGCGCTCGGTGATGCGTCCCGGGTCGATGGCGCGCCGCGCCGCGTCGGCCGAGATGCGCCGGACCGCGTCGACGATCTCGGCCCGGCCGCCGTAGTTGACGCACATCGTCAGCGTCAGCACGCGGTTGCGGCGCGTCAGCTCCTCGGCCTCCTCGAGGCGGCGGATGACGCGGCGCGGCAGCCGCGTGCGGCGGCCCGCCCAGCGCACCCGCACGCCGCGCGCGTTCATCTCGTCGCGACGGCGGATGAGCACCGACTCGTTGAAGTCCATGAGGAAGCGCACCTCGTCGATCGGCCGCTTCCAGTTCTCCGTCGAGAACGCGTAGGCCGACAGCCACTCGACGCCGATCTCGATCGCACCTTCGACGCAGTCGAACAGCGAACGCTCGCCCGCCTCATGCCCGCGCGTGCGCGGCAGGTTGCGCGCGCGGGCCCAGCGGCCGTTGCCGTCCATGACGAGAGCCACGTGTCGGGGAACCAGCCGGCGGTCCAGCACTGGCGGCCGGGCGCCGGAGGGGTGCGGGTCCGGGGGGTGGACGCGGCGTGGCACTACCCGCGCTCCACGAGCGCGAGGGAGCGCAGCCGCCGTTCCAGATGCCATTCGAGGTAGGACGACACGAGCCCGCTCGCCTCGCGTTGCGTACGCCGGTCGCTCGCGTCCGCCGTAACCCAGTCACCGGTGAGCAACGCCGACATGTGTTCCAGCGTCGCAGCCGCCGGCGACGCCGCGCCCGCCGGCCGGCACTCACGACAGACGACGCCGCCTGCGGCAACGGCGAACGACGCGTGCGGGCCCGCGGCACCGCACCGCGCGCAGCTGTCGAGCGCCGGCTCGTAGCCGCTCACGCTGAGGGCGCGCAGCACGAACGCGTCGAGGACGAGCGAGGTGTCGTGGGCGCCGCCGTCCAACGCGCGCAGCCCCGCGACCAACAGCAGGTAGAGCCGCAGCGCGGACTCGCGCTCCTCGGTGAACCGCTCCGCGGTCTCGAGCATCGCCGTCCCGGCGGTGTAGCGCGCGTAGTCGGTCATCGCGGACGGGAACGCGTCGAGGATCTCGGCCTGCGTGACGATGTCGAGCTCGCGGCCTTCGTAGTTCTGCACGTCGACGTGAGTGAACGGCTCGAGGCGGGCGCCGAACTTGCTGCGCGTGCGCCGGACGCCCTTGGCGACCGCACGCACCTTGCCGTGCCGCCTGGTCAGCATCGTGACGATGCGGTCGGCTTCCCCGAGCTTGTGCGTCCGGAGGACGACGGCCTCGTCGCGGTAGAGGGGCACGCGGTCATTCTCGCGCGTGGCACCGATATTTCCTGGCCCGCGCGCCGGGCGCGCGATAGAAAGCCGACCCGTGACTGTCACCGTCTTTCGCACCCTCGACGCGCCCGACGAGCAACGCCGCGCGCTGTGGCAACTCCAGACCTCGGTGGAGGCCGAGGGCGACCCGTCGCTCCCGACCGAGCCGTACGACGAGTGGCTGATGTGGCAGCGCCGGCCGCCCGAGGGGATGCGCCGCCTGGACCTTGTGGTCCGCGACGGCGACGGGACGCTCCTTGGCGCGGCACAGCTTGACTTCGACGAGGAGCCGGAACGCCCCGAGCGCTGCGAGCTGGCCATCGCGGTGCGCCCCGAGTCGCGCCGGCGCGGTGTCGGCACCGAGCTGCTGCGCGCGGCCCTCGCGGCGGCCGAGCGAGACCGCCGTAAGCAGGTCGCGACCTGGCAGCCGGTCGGCGGTCCGGGCGATGGCTTCCTCACGAGCCTCGGCCTGCACACCGGTCAGGTGGAGCAGCGCAACGTGCTCACTGTCACCGACGTCGACGCCGCGCGCTACGAGAGCTGGCGCGAGCCGGCCGCGGGATACCGGCTGGTTCGTTGGGAGACGCGCTGTCCCGACGACCTCGTCGACGCCTACGCGCTCGCCCGGCGGGCGATGGCTGATGCGCCGCTCGGGGAGATGGACTACGCGCCGACGCAGTGGACCGCGGCGCGGGTGCGCACGCTCGAGGGAATGCGCAGCGAGCGCGGACAGCGCAACTGGGTGACCGCCGCGGTGCAGGAAGAAACCGACGAGATTGCCGGCTACACCGAGATCCTCGGCTCGGCGCACTGGCCGGAGATGCTGCACCAGGAGGACACCGCTGTCGCCGCGGCGCACCGCGGCCACGGGCTCGGGCGCACGGTGAAGGCGGCGAACGCGCTGTGGGTTCTCGGCGAGTGGCCGGCGGCGCGCTGGGTGCAGACGTGGAACGCCGATGAGAACGCGCACATGGTCGCGGTCAACCGCGAGCTTGGCTACCGGCGCGTTGCGGAGTGGGGCGCTTGGCAGGCCGACATCGCCGACCTGGTCCGGCAGGTCGGCTCAGCCGAGGCCGTTGCCGAGTAGGCCGAACAGGCCGACGACGACCGCCAGCCGGCCGATGACGACGCCCGCTCCGGCGACGCCGCGGTTCACGCCGGTCGGGCCCGCCGCGTCGCGCGCCGCAATGCCGAGAACCACCACGAACAGCCCGAGCAGCGTCGGCAACCACCACCAGCGGTAGAGCAACAGCAGCGGCACGCCGACGAGCAGAGCGACCAGACCGATGACGTTCGACACCGTGCTCAGCCGGCTCGAGGCGTCCCGCCGCTCCCGCGCAGCCGCGACTGATGCCTCACCGCCGCCGCTCGGCCCGGTGGTTGGGTCGCCCTCGACGGCTGGCTCGTGCTCGTGCTCGCTCACGCCACCGTCGTGTCCGATCCGGTCGCTCAGAAACCCAGGCGGCGCAGCTGCCGGGGGTCGCGCTGCCAGTCCTTGGCGACCTTCACGTGCAGGTCGAGGTGGACGCGGCTACCGAGTAACCGCTCGATCTGCACCCGCGCTGCGCTGCCAACCCGACGGAGTCGCTCGCCGCCGACGCCGATGACGATGCCCTTTTGGCTGTCGCGTTCGACGTAGAGGTCGGCGCGGACATCGACAAGCTCGCGCTCCGGCCGCGCCACCATCTCCTCGACCACGACCGCGATGGAGTGCGGCAGCTCGTCGTGCACGCCCTCGAGTGCGGCCTCGCGGATCAGCTCACCGACCATGACCAGCTCCGGCTCGTCGCTCAGGTCGCCCGCGGGGTAGAGCGCCGGCCCTGCCGGCAGCCGCGCGACAAGCAGCTCGCGCAAGACGTCGAGCTGGAACGTCGTGACGGCCGACACGGGGACGACCTCGGCCCAGTCGCCCAACGCCGACAGCGCGAGCAGCTGTGTGCCGACCCGGTCACTGTCGACGGTGTCAGTCTTGGTCAGGATCGCGACGACGGGTGTGCGCACCGCACGCAGCTCGCGCGCGATGAACTCGTCACCACGGCCGACCGGCTGGTCGGCGGGGACGCAGAAGCCAATGACGTCGACCTCGCTCCAGGTCGTGCGCACGATGTCGTTGAGGCGCTGACCCAGCAGCGTCTGCGGCTTGTGCAGGCCGGGCGTGTCGATGATGACGAGCTGCGCGTCGGGCAAGTGGACGACCCCACGTACGGCGTGCCGCGTCGTCTGCGGGCGCGTGCTCGTGATCGCGACCTTGCTGCCGACCAGCGCGTTCGTGAGGGTGGACTTGCCGGCGTTCGGTCGCCCGACGAAGCAGGCGAACCCCGCGCGGTGCGCACTCACACGAGGTCGGTCGCGCGTGCCGCGGTGACCACGGCGCCATCCGGCGTAGCGAGCAGCACGCGTGTGGTCTCCCCGAACTCGAAGAGCAGCCGCAGGTCGTCGACGGCGGGTCGGGCCGCGGTGGCGCTGACGAGCGCGACCGCGTCGAACGCGCGCGCGCCGCTCGAGGCGGCCGCGACCAGCGCCGCACGCAGCGCGGTGGTTGTCAGCGCCGGGTCGTGATGCTCGACGGTCGCTGCCGCGTAGGTCCGCCCGTCGGTGTCGCGCACGGCCGCACCCTCAGCCGCCCCGGTATACGGCGCGTAGGCGCGGCCACGCGCGGTCCGCGCGAGGGTGACGAGCTTGTCGTCCTCGGGATCAGTCGCCGCGACCTCACTCATCCGGCGACTCCCGTTTGATGAGTACGGTCCCGATCTGGTTGCGCCGGCCCTTCGCGCTCTCGGCGGTGAACGTCAGCCCATCCACGGTGACGGTCGCGCCGGGGATCGGGACGCGACCCAGCACGCTGGCGAGCAGGCCGCCGACGGTCTCGACGTCCTCTGCCTCCAGCGCCACGTCGTAGAGCTCGTTCACCTCGTCGACCGACATCCGCGCGCTCACCCGCACCGTGTCGGAGTCGACCTTCTCGACGGCGGGTGCCTCGCGGTCGTATTCGTCCGCGATTTCGCCGACGATCTCTTCGAGGATGTCCTCGATCGTGACTAGCCCGGCGGTCCCGCCGTACTCGTCGATGACGATCGCCATGTGCGTCTGCTCGGCCTGCATCGTCCGCAGCAGCTCGTCGACCGGCTTCGACTCGGGCACGAACGTCGGCGTGCGCATGACGTCGTCGACCTTCATCTCGTCCTTGCCGTCTTGGCTGCGACGCACGAGGTCCTTGACGTAGACCACACCGACGATGTCGTCGGCACTCTCGCCGACGACCGGGATGCGGCTGAATCCGCTACGTAGCGCGAGCGTCAACGCCTGGCGCACCGTCTTCGTCCGCTCGATGAAGACGATGTCGGTCCGCGGCACCATCACCTCGCGCACGATCGTGTCGCCGAGCTCGAAGACCCCGTGGATCATCTCCCGTTCGTCGTGCTCGATGACATCGCGCTGCTCCGCGAGGTCGACAAGGTCGCGCAGCTCCGACTCGCTGGCAAACGGTCCGGCCGGAAAACCGCGCCCGGGCGTCAGCGCGTTGCCGACGACGATGAGCAGCTGCGGCAGCGGGCCGAAGAC
>JBHELW010000225.1:0-5309 GCA_046262915.1 Mycobacteriales bacterium
ACCATCGGCCGGGCGCCGGACGGACGCCGCCAGTGGTACGCGGCGCGGGATCACCGACCGCTTCGTCAGGCCTGTGCCTGGCTGGGCGGCAAGGACCTCGGTCCACTTCGCGACGTCGCGCCCGTGGTCGACTTCGGCTTCTCGGCGTTCCCGCGACGGCCCGCGATCGTGCACTGCACGTCGTACATCGAGAACTTGCCGGGAACGCCGGTCGGCGCGCAGCGGCGTGTAGCAGACTCGGAGCCGTGACCGGGCGACCGCGCGTGCTCTCCGGCATCCAGCCGACCGCCGACTCGTTCCACTTCGGCAACTACCTCGGCGCGCTGCGCCATTGGGTCGCCCTCCAGGACGATCACGACGCCTTCTACTGCGTCGTCGATCTGCACGCGATCACCGCAGGCCACGAGCCGGAGCTGCTGCGTCGCCGTACCCGCGCCGCCGCCGCCCAGCTGCTGGCGATCGGGCTGGAGCCGGAACGCTCGACGCTGTTCGTGCAAAGCCACATCCGCGAGCACACCGAGCTCTGCTGGGTGCTCGAGTGCATCACGGGCACGGGCGAAGCCGGGCGGATGACGCAGTTCAAGGACAAGGCGCAGAAGGGCGGCAGCGACTCGGCGAGCGTCGGCCTCTTCGCCTACCCGATCCTGCAGGCGGCGGACATCCTCATCTACCACGCCGAGCGCGTGCCCGTCGGGGAAGACCAGCGCCAGCACCTCGAGCTGACGCGTGACCTCGCGCAGCGCTTCAACACGCGCTTCGGCGAGACGTTCACCGTGCCGGAGCCCTACATCGTCAAGGGCGCCAGCAAGATCCTCGACCTCCAAGACCCGACCGCCAAGATGAGCAAGTCCGCCGAGTCCGCGGCCGGCCTGCTGGAACTGCTCGACGACCCGGCCGCGCTGGCAAAGAAGGTGCGTCGCGCGGTGACCGACTCGGGGTCGGAGGTGCGGGCCGGCGAGGACAAGCCAGGGATCAGCAACCTCGTCGCGATCTACGGCGGATTGACCGACGAGACGCCCGACGAGGTGGCGACGAAGTTCGCCGGGAGCCAGTACGGCGAGTTCAAGGCTGCCGTGGCCGACGAGGTTGCCGGCTTCGCGCAGCGCTTTCAAGAGCGTTACCGCGAGTACTCGGAGGACGAAGCGCGGCTCGACGACATCCTCGCGGACGGCGCGGCGCGGGCGCGGGCCGTCGCGACCGAGACGATGGCTGCCGTACGCGAGCGCGTCGGCTTCCTGCCCGCGGCAGGCTGAACCGCAGTGCCCCGTCGCAATATCGGCGTCGCCATCGAGGTGCCCGAGCCCTACGGGGGGGAGCTACAGGCGTGGCGCCGCCGGCTTGGCGACCCAACCGCGATGCAGATTCCGCCGCACATCACGCTGCTGCCGCCCACCGCGGCGGCGAGCGAGCGGCTGCCCGTCGTAGAGGAGCATCTGCGCACGATCGCCGCGGGTGCCCGAGGGTTCGAGGTAGAGCTGCGCGGCTCGGGGAGCTTCCGGCCGATCTCACCGGTCACGTTCGTCCCGCTCGTGACGGGAGCCGGCGACTGCGAGCGGCTCGAGGCACGCGTGCGTAGTGGTCCGCTGGCGCGGCCGCTGCGCTTTCCCTACCACCCGCACGTGACGGTCGCGCAGGACGTCGACGACGACATGCTGGAGCGCGGTTATCGCGAGCTGGCCGACTACCAGGCGCGGTTCTGGGCGTGGGGGTTCACGCTGTTCGAGCAGGGCAGCGACCGACACTGGCGGCCGCAACGCGACTTCCCGTTCGGGCTTGGCGGACTGCCGGGCCCGCTCGAGGCGGTGCACGCCACCGCGCGGTGAACATCGCGCTACGCCGGGTAGGACGCGGGGCGTGCCACGCCCCGGACTCAAAGACCGCGCGCATGCGGTCGTCGCATCGCGCCGTCGCGCGTGGCCGTGGTTTGACCATCTGATCCGTGCCGGCGGCCGGTACAAGGAAGACCTCGGTGACCGGATGGCGGCGGGCGTCAGCTACTACGGCTTTCTGTCCTTCTTCCCGCTCCTGCTGCTCGCGATCTCGATCATCGGCTTCGTCCTGCACAAGGACCCCGACCGCCAGGCCGCGCTGTTGCGCCGGCTCAACGAGTACCTGCCGGGAGTGGGCCGGACACTGAGCGACACACTCACCAGCGTCAAGAACAACCGGGTGAGCACCGGTGCTGTCGGTCTGCTCGGGCTCGCGCTCTCGGGACTCGGCTGGGTCGACTCGCTGCGCGAGTCGCTACGGGTCATGTGGCACCAGGACGTCACCGTCGGCAACATCGTCAAGAAGCGCGTCCTCGACCTCACCGTGCTCGCCGGCCTCGGGCTCACGATCGCGGTGTCGATCGGCGTCTCTGCGGTCGCGACCGGCGCGACGTCCTGGGCGCTCACGCAGGTCGGCCTCAAGGAAACCTTCGTCGCGAAGCTCGCCCTCAAGCTGCTCGCCATCGCCCTCGTGATCGCCACCGACGCGCTGCTCTTCCTCTACCTGTTCGTTCGGCTGCCGCGCTGCCCCTGGCCGTGGCGGCGCGTGGTTCGCGGGGCGCTTTTCGCGGCGGTCGGCTTCACCTTGCTGAAGTTCGTCGGCGCCTACTACATCGGGCGCACCGTCTCGCGGTTCGCCGCTTACGGCGCGACGTTCGCCGCGCTCATCGGGCTGCTCGTCTGGATCAACCTGGCCTCGCGATTCACGCTGTTCGCTGCAGCGTGGACGGTGACGAGCTTTGGTGACGACGACGTCAAGCCGTCAGGTACGGCGTAGCCGTTGCCGGCACACCGCGGCTGGCATGATCTGGCGTCATGATCCTCGTCGCCGGCGGCACTGGCTTCATCGGTCGCGCCATCGTGTCCGCGCTGCGCCGCGAAGGTCACCAGGTGCGCGTGCTATCCCGGGGCGAGCGCGGTAACCCGTTCGTGCGCGACCGCGGCGTCACGCTGGTGACGGGCGATGTGCGCGACGCGGCCAGCCTTGCGACGGCGCTTGACGGCATCGACACGGTGGTCTGTGCCGTGCAGTTCCCGGGTCACCCGGTCGAGGTGCCGAAGAAGGGCCTGACCTACGACGAGTTTGACCGCAAGGGGACCGAGAACCTGGTGTCGGCGGCGCAGAAAGCCGGCGTGCTCCGCTTCCTCTACGTCTCCGGTGCGGGCGTCGGCGAGGGCCGGCCGGAGGAGTGGTTCGTCGCGAAGGAGCGCGCCGAGGCGGCGGTGCGCGCCAGCGGGATGAGCTGGACCATCGTTCGCCCGTCGTGGGTCTACGGACCACGCGACCGCAGCCTCAACCGGCTCGCGATGCTCGCGCGGCTGCTGCCCGTCGTACCGCTGACGGGCATGGGCAAGAACCGCATCCGACCCGTGCACGTCGACGACGTCGCGGGCGCAGTCGCGACCGCGATCCGTACGCCGGAGGCCAGCGAGCAGGTCATCGAGGTCGGCGGTCCGCAGTTCCTGCCGATGCGCCAGGTGGTGCGCATCATGCTGCGGGTGATGGGCAAGCGACGCCTGGTGCTGCCGACGCCCGCCGGGTTGGTGAAGCTGGGTGCGCTCGTGCTCGCCAAGATGCCCGGACGGATCCTCTCGCCGCGCGCCGTTGACTTCGCCAACGGCGAGGCCGACGTCGACACGCGCGCGATGCACGAGATCCTCGGGGTGCGGGCGCGGCCGTTCGCCGAGGGGATCAACTACCTCGCGAGCTAGCGCACGCTCCGCGAGCCGCTAGCGCAGCGGCGGCAGCTTGAGGCGCGACGGCGCGAAGTACATGCGACGTCGCGCGCGCACGCGCAACGCGATGAGGAGGAGTGCGAGCAGTACCAAGGAGAGCACTTCGACGAGCTCTCGGGTGAGCATCCGCGGCGCCGCCGCGGGGGAGAGCGAGCTGGCCCGCTGCGCGCTCGCGCGGGGCGGCAGCTGCGCGTCCTCCGTCACCGGCGCGGCGTCGGGCGCGGCGTCGACGAGCGTGCCGACCGGGGCGATCCGGTCGACCGCGGCGAAACCCCAGTCGAGCAACGCGCGCGCGTCGTGCCAGACGTACGGGTCGCCGTGCATGAGCGCGACGACGAGGCGGTGGCCGTTGCGCGCGGCGGCTCCAACGAAACTGGCCCGCGCGCGCACGGTGTAGCCGTTCTTGACGCCGAACGCGCCGGGGTAGTTCCGGAGCAGCTTGTTGTGCGTGTAGATCTCGAACCGCTTCCCGCCGGGCGCGTTGATGAACGACCGCTTCGTCGCGACGTAGCCCGCGAAGTCGTGCATCCTCAGCCCGGCGCGCGAGATCAACGCGAGGTCGTACGGCGAGCTCGTCTGCCCGGCGGCATCCAAGCCGCTGGGGTTGCGCGCGACGGTGTCCCACGCGCCGAGCGCACGCGCGGTCTCGTTCATCAGGAAGACGGTCTTGTGCATACCGCCGGCGGCGCTGGCCAGCGTGTTCGCGGCGTCGTTCGCCGACACGACGAGCATGGCGCGCAGGAGCGACCCGACGCTGTAGGCGTTGTCGGGGACGAGACCGACCTTGCTGCCGGGCACATTGACGTCGTCGAACGTGGCCGTGACCTTCGACCGTGGCGACAGCCGGGGGATCAGTGTCGTCGCGGTCAATGTCTTGATCGTGCTGGCGGGCGCGTAGCGTCCGTGAGCGTCACGCGCGGCGAGCACCGCTCCGGTGTCGAGGTCGGCGACGACCCACGCCGACGCCGTGAGGCCGCCGGGCAGGGCGGGTGCACCCGGATCGACGACGAGTCCGCGCGACGCGAGCTGCGCGCCACCGATCGCGGCTTGCGGACCGCCGGCCCGGCCATGCGTCGCGGGTGACGCGTGCGCGGAAGCGGGAACGAGGAACGTCAGCGCGAGCGTGGTGCCGACGGTCGTCGCGAGATGGCGTCGCGCGCGTGCGACGCGGAGTGTACGGGCCCCCATGACGCGGTCGAGGCTACACGGCGACGACGCGCGGACACGCCGGTTCTGCCAACTGCGCGCGCCATCGTGGGACGATCACCGCAGTCGACGCCAAGGAGCCGCTGGGCGGATGTCGCGCCGTATCTCGGCTTTCCTCATCCTCGTTGCGGCGTGGAACGTCGTGATCTGGGCCGCGTTCCTTCGCATGATCGTGCGCAGCGACCGCGCGTTCGCCGACGGGCGGCCAACCAACTACTTCAAGGTGCACGTCGTGCTCGGTGGTGTGTCGCTAATGCTCGCGGTCGCCGTCGCGGTAATCGGCTGGCGGGGCTGGCGCACGTCACGCTCGGCGCTCTCCGGCGAGGGCGCGTTCCGCAACTTCCTCGGCACGGGTGTCCCCCGCGGCGGTCCGCGCCG